>NZ_JACHHY010000006.1 GCF_014202905.1 Chitinivorax tropicus
ATCCGCATTGTATGCCTCGTCAATAATCATCCAGCGCATCTTGCCCTGATGGGTGGCGGTGGCAATCATCGACAACTTTTGCCGCGTACCACCCACGGCATAGGCGACGGGTAGTTTGCCTGCGGGTGCGTCGTTGCGTCCGCGTACATCGGTATTGACCAGCGCTGTGTCCCCCCAGTGGATTTCCCCGCCTTCCGCCTTGGCTTGTGCCTCAATCGTCTGAGGGCTGAATCAATAGGCTTCACATGGGCAGCAGGTCTTTCACGGCCCATGCGGGAGTATGGCATGGCCCGTCGTTGAATGAAAAAAGCGCTTCCGTTGGGAAGCGCTTTTTCGTGGAGCAGCAGCCCGCGTCAGCGGATGACAGGCTCGGTGGATCGCTGCAACCAGCTCAGGGCATCACCTGACACCAGTGGCGACAGGCGGCGGCGGACTTCCGCATGATAGTCGTTCAACCACGCCAATTCATCATCCCGCAATATGCTCAGATCCAGGCAGCGGGTGTCGATCGGGCACAGCGTCAGGGTTTCAAAACGTAGGTATTCACCAAACTCACCTTGATCGCCGTCTACATTCAGCACCAGGTTTTCGATGCGGGCGCCCCACTTGCCAGGACGGTAGATACCCGGCTCGATCGAGGTGATCATGCCGGGCTCCATGGCGGTGTGTGGCTCTGGCATGCCATAGCAGGAAATCACCTGCGGGCCTTCATGGACATTCATGAAATAGCCCACGCCATGCCCAGTACCATGTCCGTAGTTGATACCAGCGGCCCAGATGGGTGCCCGGGCGATTGCATCGAGCATCGGTGACTTCAAGCCACGCGGGAACTGCACCTGTGACAGCGCCAGCGTGCCTTTCAGCACCAAGGTGAAGTCACGTTTTTGCTCTGCAGAGGGCTCGCCAATGGCCACCACGCGAGTGATGTCGGTGGTGCCGTTCAGGTATTGTCCACCCGAGTCGATCAGCAACAGACCCGATCCTTCGATGACCGCATGGCTGGCCTCGGTTGCGCGGTAATGGGGCATGGCGCCGTTGGCGTTGAACCCGGCAATGGTGCCGAAGCTCGGGCAGACAAAGCCTGGGCGGCGTGCTCGGGCGGCGGTGATCTGTTCATCGATGGTCACTTCGGTGATGCGCTCGTTGCCCAGGGCTTGTTCCAGCCAGCTGAAGAATTCACACAATGCCGCACCGTCCAGCTCCATGGCTTGGCGGACATGGGCGGCTTCTGCCGCCGATTTACGGGACTTGGCAAAGGTACTGGGGTTGACGGCCTCGATGACAGTGGTGGTGCTGGGCACGGCTTGCAACAACCCTAATGTGACACGGCGCGGGTCGATCAGGATGGTGGTACCAGCAGGTAATGCGGCCAGGGCAGAGGGCGCTTCGTCATAGGGCTTCACAAGCACGCCATCACGCGCCAGCGTCGATGCCAACTCTGCAGAGACCTTGCCAGCAGCAACGAACAGGCTGACATCATCTGGCCCGATCAGCGCATGGGCAACGAACACGGGGTTATAGCTGACATCGGCACCACGCAGATTCAACAGCCAGCCGATGTCATCCAGCGTCGAGATGAAATGCCATTGCGCCCCTTTTTCCTGCATGGCTTGACGGATCGTCGCCAGGCGCTCTGTGCGTGACACGGTGGCGTAGGGTGGCAAATGCTCATAGATCGGCGTGGCAGGAAGGCTTGGGCGACCTGGCCAGATGCTGTCGAGCAGATCGATCTGACTGTTGAGGCGCGCGCCTTTGGCCGTAAGCGCTTGCTCCAGCGTGCGTGCAGCAGCCAAACCCAACACCGCACCATCGACGCCGACACAGCCACTCGCCGGAACGTTGGCCGCAAGCCAGTCCACATGGTTGCTGGCAGCGGCAGATTGGATCTTCATCAGCCCAATACCAGTGCCCACCAGCTCTGCCTCTGCCTGTACCCAATAGCGACTGTCCACCCATAAACCGGCAAATGATTGGGTGACAATCAGGGTTGCAACCGAGCCAGTAAAGCCCGACAGCCACTGACGGCCTTGCCAGCGTTCAGGCAGGTACTCCGAAATGTGCGGGTCGGACGATGGCACGAGATAAGCATCCAGCTGGTGCTGTTGCATGGCGTGGCGTAATTTCGTGATTCGATCACGAATGTGGGTGGCGGTGGGCATTGCGGTGTCCATATTCAGGCATCCTGGCGATAATGACGACAAGCGAAGCCTAATTGCATTGCAAGTGGAGAGATAGGCACAGAACCCCACGAGCCTGACAATTCAGGACAAATCGTGTCAGCAGGACATAAATCAGCTTGTTGCTTCGCGTAGGTGCTGCCGCCACCAATGCTCAAATTCGTCGGCGGAAAGAGGCGGGCAGTAGTAATAACCTTGTGCGGCATCACAACCACACGCCAGCAGGAACTGCCACTGTTCGGCTGTTTCCACGCCCTCAGCGACGACGATCAGCTTCAGGCTTTTCCCAAGGTTGATCATGGCCTTGACCACTGCCTCTGCATCCGTGTTGGTGCCAATATCGTGGATCAGACTGATATCGACTTTCAACTTGTAGAAAGGTACCCGTTGTAGCATGCCCAGGTTGGAATAACCGGTGCCGAAGTCATCGATCACAATATCGCCACCGGTCTGACCCAAGGCGCCCAGCACGCCACCACGTCGCTCGCCATCGACCATGATGGTGTTTTCAGCCAGCTCGAATTGTAGCGAATGGGCACCAAGGCCCATTTCCTGCATGATCGCATTGATATTACGGATGAAGTCGAATCGGCGCAGCTGGCGTGGTGAAATGTTGATGGCGATGGGGGTGTTGGGGAGGCCACTTTTTTCCCAGATTTTTTGCTGCAGACAGGCTTGGCGCAACACCCAATCCCCCAGCTCACCCATGATGCCAATATCTTCGGCAACGGGCAGAAATTCCGCCGGATGCAGTAGCCCCCGGACAGGATGGCGCCAACGTAACAGCGCCTCCACACTGGAAACCTGACCGGTATGCATGGAGATCTGGGGTTGGTAGCACAGCTCGAACTGCGACTGATCCAGCGCGGCGCGTAACACTTGTTCGGTGGCCAATCGCTCTGCCGCGCGAATGCTCATCTCATAGGTAAAGAACTGGTAGTTGTTCCGCCCTTGCTCTTTGGCGAAATACAACGCTGCATCGGCAGTACGAGCCAGTGAGCTGCTGTCCATGGCGTCATCTGGGTACATGCTGATGCCAATGCTGGTCTGGACGGTGAGGGTATGGCTGTCCAACTGCATTGGCTCGGTCAAAGTCTTGATGATTTTTTCAGCCACATTGGCAATGTCAGATGGCCCACTGATGTTGGTCAGCAGGATTACAAACTCGTCACCGCCCTGGCGGCTGACGGTGTCGGATTCACGTACACAACTGATCAAACGGCTGGCAACCTGCTTGAGCAGCAGATCACCAATGGCATGCCCCAGTGTGTCATTGACGTGTTTGAAGTGGTCCAGATCAAGGTATAACAAGGCCAATTTATCACCACTACGGCTGGCATTGGCAATGGCCAGATCCAGCCGATCCCGCATGAGCATACGGTTTGGTAAGCCTGTCAGATAATCATGGTTGGCCTGATAGGACAATTCCCTCGCCATCAGCCGGGTTTTACTGACATCCCGGAAGGCCACCACCCAGCCTTCCAGCTCCTGATGAGTGTCGATGATCGGGCTGGTATTGTATTCAATTGGTATACGGAACCCATGACGGGAGGCCAGCTGCGGGCTTTCTCTTCGCCCCCAGTCACCTGCGGGGGGCGGGCAGGTGATAAGAGGCTCCCCGTTTTCTTCATCGATCACCGTGAATACCTGATCCAGATACAACCCGACGGCGTCTTTGCTATACCAGCCCGTCATCCGTTCCGCTTGTGGGTTGAGCGATATCACCTGCAGGTGTTGATCCACCGAGATCACACCGTCGGCAATGGATTTCAGGGTGGCCAATGCACTGTCCAACTGCTGCTGTGCCTGTTTGCGCTCAATGGCCAGTAATACCAAGGGTGCTTGGTGATCGACCAATGTCAGCGCCTCGGGCGAGGGGTGGCATGGTTCGCTGGTGTAGACCGCAAAGGTAGCCAACACCTTACCGTCCCGATTGATCACCGGCGTAGACCAGCAAGCATGCAGCCCGACACCCAACACGATTGTCCGTATCGGCTCCCAGCGCGGGTCTTCAGCGATATTGGGCGAGATGGTCCGTTGTTTCAGCCAGAAAGCCGCCCCACAGGCTCCAAGCTGCTCCTCAATGGGCGCACCGGTGGCCAAGCGGCGATACACCTCGGGTAGGCTGGGGCCGATGCAACTCTTGAAAGTCAGATTGAGCTCGTCAATCAACATCACCGAACAGAATTCACCAGGCCTGCGCTGTTCATATTGTCGGCAGATATGGCCCAGAATCTCCGGCAAGGGGCGATGCTGAACTAGCATCTCCAGTACCTCGCGCTCAGATGCCTCCAGTATCTCGCTCAGTTTACTGCGGGTGATGTCCTCGATCGATGCAACAAACCCATGCATGCGACTATCAACAATCATGGCCCGGCTGATCAACCGAACCCACACGATTTCATGTCCCGGCAAATACATACGGAATTGGCTGATACAGGGGAGCTGTTGCTTGACGGACATGCGCCATTCCAGCGCAACACGGGCCCGATCTTCCGGATGGACACTCTGCAACCAATTCTCACCGGTCAGTTCGTGACTCAAACGCCCCGCCAACACCTCAAAAGTTGGGTTTGCGTGTTGGAGCAGGCCGTGTTTGTCAGCCAGGAAAATACCCGTACTGGAGCTGTTGTAGATAGCTTCGATTTGAGCTGATTTTTCACGTAACGCCAATTCATTCAGCTTCCGCTCCGTGATATCGGCCATGGTCAGGAAGACATGGATATCCTGCTCAGGTGTGGCTAGTTTGGTAACGCACACCATCATCCATAATATCTCCCCTGATCGCTTATGCAGGCGGACATCCGAATGCGGAATATGTGCACTTCTGCCCGTGTCGAGCATGCTGAGGACAATCGGGAGATCAATCGGGGCAACCAAGGCTGGGAACGGTTGTCCAATCAGTTCTTCAGGGTCGAATTCCAGCAGCTTGGCCATCCTGGGATTGACATACCTGATGATGCCATCTTTGTTGATAGCCCACAGCCCGTTGTGCAAGTGTTCAGCCAGCGTATTGAGATCAATGGCCGGCGGGCCTGCCGAAATGGCAGCGGACATAATAGGCAACGAAGACATTGGGAAGATTTTCCCTGACGACATTTTCCTTCAGTATAGTCTGAAATCTCAGTGGTTTACCCCGAACAAGGCAGGACACCGCGCCAAATGGCGTAAAACTAGCATTTGCAATGTCGGAAAGCTTGGCTAAGATGATGCACGGAATAGCATCCCCACGCCCCGAAAAGGAGTACCCAATGAAAGCAGTAATCATGATTTTGGCTGCGGTGACAGGAGTGGCTGCCAGCCAAACCATGGCCGCTGATGCGAAATTGTTGGCGCAAAAGTACAACTGCTTGTCCTGTCATGCGCCTGATAAGAAAGTGGTCGGGCCATCCTACAAAGACGTTGCCGCCAAGTACAAAACGGACAAAACAGCGGAGGCCAAGCTGATTGCCAAAGTCAAGGCGGGCGGGAATGGCGTGTGGGGACAAGTTCCGATGCCTCCAAATCCAACCGTACCGGATGCGGATCTGAAAACTTTGGTGCAATGGATTTTGGCCACCAAGTGATGCATGCGTGGCCGTGTCGTGAAAAGCGGCCAAAGTATAGCAGGGCAGGTAAGCTGACTTTCAATTCATGACTGTATGTGAATTTACTGTTGCAAAAACTGTCATATACTTATTGCATCATGCTGGATTCATCGGCTAATCTTTGCGACCGCCGAACCCCGGCGGCGATACCGATATCAACCGGCGTCGCCACTGAGAAACTTACGGATGCGTATGACCATGGCTAAGATGCTGACAGAACAAGATGTACTCAGTGACACAAGCGGCGAGTACATGACGCCCGAGCACCTCGATTTCTTCAAGCGCAAGCTGTTGCAGATGAAGGAAGAGTTGATCAACAACGCTACCCAGACCAGCCAGCATTTGCAGGAACAGGAAGCCACGCCAGACCCGGCAGACCGCGCCACTCTGGAAGAGGAATACGCGTTGGAGCTGCGCACACGGGATCGTGAGCGCAAGCTGTTGCAGAAGATTGAGCAGGCAATCAATCGTATTGACAATGGTGAATATGGTTATTGCGAAGACACCGGTGAGCCGATCGGCCTGGGCCGTTTGATTGCCCGTCCCACAGCAACTTTGTCGATCGAGGCGCAAGAGCGCCGCGAGCGGCTGAAGAAGCAATACGCTGACTAACCCAATGGGTGGTGCCTGCGCCGATGGCACCATCGGCGCACCGTAGCATGTCCTCCAGTTACCGATTCTCAAGTGATCAGGATGCAAAAGCAGAGCTTCTGATCCGTAAAACCGGCCATCGTCTCACTGAATCCCGCAGACGTGTGCTGGGCTTACTCCTGCGCGGCGAACGCGCCTTGTCCCATACCGAGATCGAAGAAGCGCTGGCCAATGACGAGCCGATTGATCGCGTCACTTTATATCGCGTACTCGATTGGTTGGTTGAGCGGCAACTGGCTCACAAGATCGCTGGCGATGATCGGGTATGGCGTTTCCGTGTGGGGGCGGATGACGTGTCCCATCATCACGCCCATTTCAAGTGTGGCCGCTGCCATCGGGTCTTCTGCCTTGAAGACGTCTCACCTGCGGTCAAGGTACAGCTGCCGGATGGCTATTTGACCGAAGAGGTCGAAGTCACGGTCAAAGGTGTATGTGCAGACTGTAAATGAGGGTATCGAGATCGTTTCAACCGATCCCGATGTTCCTCTGCCCCTCTCCACTCAATCCCACTCTGGCATGGGCGCCAGTGGCAGCACGGCCAGATCGATATGTACACCGGTGAGCGTGCCATCCGCCGCATAGGTGCCAACCACGGCATAGCTGCCGTCTCCCCAGCCTGCATAACTGAGCATGACATTCTCACCATCTTGTGCATCCGGCAAGAGGACATTTGCCAAGCCCTCACGTAATTCACCTGGATCAGCCAGACGAGCTTGCCAGGCATCGTCCTCGCCGCTGTCGAACAGCTCGAATTCCCAGTCCACTTCTTTGGGCGATGGCATCAGTCGCTCAATTGCATCTGCATCAGTGAACGCAACCGTGTTTTCATCCACCGACACCCCAATGAATTCATGATCTCCCAAGGCAGGAGCTTCCATATCTGGCGGAAGGGGGGATAGGAAGCGCCAACCAATCGAAGGCAGATCAGACAAGACAACTGATAGATAAGCCTCACGCGGCTGCGACCCATCTAACGCCTCACTGGTGTCGGCAATGGTGGCAATGACAGGATAGCAGCCCGGCGCTACCCTCACCTGAGGGTTACCAGACATGGCCAAGGTGGCAAATGGATCACATATCACCAAACGGCCACTTTTCAGCCATAGCTGGCCACACTCAACGGTAAACAAGCGATATCGCAACACTTGCCCATCGGCGAACTGCCACTCAGCCACCTCATTACTCAAGGCTTTCCAACGATCATCGTGGATGGGGAGATACTGCATGGGTTGATTCCTTCACTGTCATGGCACGGTTGGCGCCATCGTATCCCACGCTGCTTCCTGCTGGCTACCTATTCGTCGTAGCCCTGAAACCGTCTCCGCAGCACCTGTTGGGCAAGGCGTACCCAACCTAGGCAGATGGCGCCCGCCAGGGACGATGCGAGGAGTCAGATGGTGGTCGGCTGATGCATTGGGGAAGCAGTAGCCTGGGCGGTCAAGTGGAAGATGTTACAGGGACTGGCTCTGCTGCCGATGGCGACCCATGTAACAATGCCTCCAGCCGCTTGGTAAAGCTGGATTCCTGCGTGTAGGTCATTGCCAATTCATCAGTGGATCGGGTCATGGCAACGTACAGCAATTGTGCTTCATCCTGCTCGGTGCATTCACTGGGCTTTTGGTAGCCCAGGCCGGGCATGAATACCAGGGGGAATTCCAGCCCTTTGGCACTGTGGTAGGTCAGCAGTGACACGCCCTCGTGCTGCGGTTCTCCCTTGTTTTTGTCGATAACTGGTATGCCTGCTTGATCCAGGGCCGTTTTGAATGTGGCAAGCTGGTTGTTGTATCTGGCCAGAATGGCAATATGGCTGGGCTTGTTGCCCTTACTCAGCGCATCGGTGACACGTTGCACCAGATAGTCCGTTTCGCGCACCCAGGCCGGGAAGCGGATCAGCGTTGGACGCATGCCACTACGCCCGGCAGAAAGTGGTGAGAGCCGTGGGATACCGTCATCATCGGCTTCATTTGGTGTCAGGATATCCTGTGCAAAGCGTTTGGCCAGATCAAGCACCTCATTGGTGTTGCGATAATTCATCCGCAAAATCGTTGTGCGCCCTTGTGCCTGAATACCGATACTTTTCCACGAAAAACGTTTGCTGGCGCGATGATAGATAGATTGCGCGTCATCATAGAGCAGCAACAGATTGTCATCGTTCTTATCCAGCATTTGAACAATCAATTTGAACCACGCCGGCTCAAAATCATGTCCCTCATCGATCAGAATCGCGCTGTATTGCTCACGCGGGATCTGGTTCTGATCGACCGCCTGGATGATGGTTTCCACCAGCGAGTCAAAATACTGTTTCTGCCCGACATCAGGTGAATCGACATGGTAGGTTCGTAATTGCTCGGCACACCAGGCATGAAAATTCTGGACAGTGACACGATCGGTAATTTGGCGTTGTCGCACAAATTGCCGCAGCCGATGAGCAAGCGGTTTGTTGAAGCACAACAGCAGAACTGGCTTGGCCAAGCCCATCTTGGCGAGGTGCTCGGCACGATAGCTCAAGATCATGGTTTTACCTGACCCCGCCACACCATGAATGATCCGATGCCCACTGCCCAGGCTCCGCGCCAACTGCTCTTGTTGGATGTCCATTACCTTCATCAGGTCTGGCAATGCGGTCTGACCTGATACGGACTTGTCCTCGAACAGGTCTTGTTGAATCGGGATGCGGATTTCCGGAAACAGATGCCAACGGATGCGATCGACCTGTGGCAGTGTCAATGGTGTAGCGCTGAAATGGCTGAACATCGCCCACAATTTGGCCTGAAAGCCTTCCGAATCAAGCTCAGCGCCCAGATCATCGGCACACAGTACCCGATCAGGTGGCAATACCAATTCCACTTGTGGATCGGCATACAGCTGCGCACGGGTCATACGGGTGAAAATGGCGCCGTATCCCCAAGGGGTGACCAGCTTGCCTGCTTTGGCATGGCTGGCCGGATGCACGAGCTGCTGATCCTGCTGTAGCCGGTTGGCGATGGCGCAGGCGTAAACGCGAGCCTGCTCCAGTGGGTTGGAGTCTTTTACCGAACGACCATTGATTTCCAGCGTTACCTGATATTTATCAACTGATCTCAGCGTAGAGGGTTTCCAGTCTTTCACCTCCAAGACCAGCACACCACGCCGGGCATTGAGCACGATGAAATCAGGGTGGAAGCCGCGATCACCAACGGGTACGTCGTACCATAGCCAATAATCTGCTTCGAGTTTCGATTCCAGAATCTCCGCGACTTTTTTCTCGCCTGAGTTCATCCGTTTCGGGCAAACAGACAGTGCCGGGATCAATGTTGCCATTTACATCATTCAGCATGAAATATTTGCTTCATGTTACTGCTGCTGATTTAAATCGCCTACTTGAATGGTATTTAATTAATTGCGTATTTAATTGAATATCTTCTCTTGGATTTGTATATGAGGGTGCAATCAACGGCTGTTTCCAATCTGGGTGGGTTGCCCTAACAAGCTGGACATGGCTGCGTCCAATTGCAGATCTCTTGCGTCGTCACCTGGCAGGTTGATGGCAGGCATGTCGACAGGTCGCGGGCCAGTTTCCAGATCATCACCTGTGGCGGTCGAGAGCACCCGGCCAAACGGTAATCTGAGAATAGAGCCATCTACCAGTAATTTGAATGAGGTGAAAATGACCCACCCGGCGCCTGGCTCACCAATGACTTTACCGAGCTGTTGTTGGCGATAGCCCTCGGTGAATACCTCGCCGTCGGATAAGGTCCATTTGTTGGTGACCAGCGCTGTCGGTTTTTCCAACGTGTATTGGCCCACCGCTACCCGACCGCTCGCGGTTGGGAGCTGGCGGGCGGTGAAGCTGAAATGGCTGCGCCGTGACAGGGTATCCAGCATCCAGCTATCGACCATGCCGCCAAAATTGTTCCGCACGTCGATGATCACCCCTTGTTTGCCTTGTACGGCGCGATCAAGGTCGAGATGAAATTGGTCCAGCGACGTTTCGCGCATATCGATCACATGCACATAACCCAGCTTGCCCTTGCTGGCCAGATCAACATATGCGCGGCGACCCGCAACCCAGTCGCGATAACGGAGGGTTGCCTCCTCTGGGTAAGGAATGGGCTTGAGAAACACCTTGCGCGGCGTGCCCCCACCTGATTGCACTGTCAGTTGAGTCAGTTTGCCCAGTCTGCCATCCAGCTTGGCATCGAGGTTGTCCGCGCCGATGGGTTGACCATCCAGCTCAAGCAGGGTGTCGCCAGCCAGAAGCCCAGCCTGGGCGGCAGGGCTGTCGGGGATCACTCGGCGGATTTTGAGTACGCCTTCGGCTTCATAGTATTGCGTATCGAAATCAACCCCAAGCCGGCCCAGGGTGGTCTGTGTCTCGCTACGTGGGGCGCTCAGGCCGGTATGTGAGCTGTTCAGCTCGCCGATCATCAACAGCATGACCCGCCGCAGCTCGTCTTTGGTCTGGGCTTGATCCGCCCAGGGTTTGAAACGCTCGCGCAAGGCTGCCCAGTCTTGTTTGTGCATGGCCGGATCGTAGAAGAAGTCATTCAGCAATCGCCAAGCCTCAGTGAAGACGGCTTGCCGCTCCTGTGCGAAATCCGGCGCCATGTTGATCTGAACTGGAATCTGCTCGGGTGTGCCGCCAGACATCGCGATCCGATAGGGTTTGCCACCCTCAAGATAGTATGCCGTGGCACCATCGGAACTCAGTTGCAGCGAGTGCTTGGTAGCGGTGGTGCTGGTGAGCTGGGTTGCGGTTTCGCCCATCCGCCAACGCCAGATATTGGGCAGCCCAGCTGCCAGCCCAACCAAAGCAAAGGTTTTGCCATCTGCGGACAACGCGCCGTATTGGGTGTCCAGTGTGATGGGCAGCAACGACTGATGGGTGCGGGCGTGCTTGGCATCTGGCTGCCAGGGCCCAGTTTGTGGCTCACCGTCGCTTCCCAGTGGGGGCTTGGGTGCCAAGTCGATGGCGACCCAGCGCCCACCCTGTTCGGCATGCTGGAAAGCACGCCACCACAGGGTTCGCCCTTCGCCTTGCCAGATCAGGCTGGGCTGGCCATAGCCCTGATCCTCGGGCCGAAACCACAGCTTCTTGCCGACACCGGGGCTGGCGAGCTGGCTGACGACCATTGATTCGCCACCTTGGCGTGCGATCAGCTTCACTTGCGCATACAGTCGATCACCCAAATCCACCCAGGCCAACCAGCGGCCATCCGGCGACCATGCCAGTGGGGAATCAGCCCAGATGGGGGGCCGACCTGTCGTTACCTGGGTCAGTGGTTTGAGCTGGCTCGACGGCAGGTCGAGGCCGTACAGCATCTGGCCATTGCGGATGAAGGCCAATGTCTTGCCATCGGGCGAATACGCTGGAAAGGTATCGGATGTATCTGCCTGTGTCAGTTGTCGCTCACGATGCGTGGTGAGGTCATATTGCCAGATCTCACCTACCCCTCTCCGCATGGAGACATAGGCAAGGCGCTGCCCATCTGGCGACCATGCCAGCTGAGACTGCGAGGCGCCTGTTTGTGTCAAGCGGCGGGCTGCACCGCCGTGGGCGGGCGCAAGCCAGACTTCTCCGCGTGCAATCAAGGCCAGTTGTCGGCCATCTGGCGACAACCGAAGTTCCTCGATTTTATCTGCCAACTTGATCTGATCGGCAGGCGGGGGGGCTGGCTGAGTTGCCAACGTGAAAGACAGGGGCTGGCTTGTGCCAGAGGGCACATCCAGCAACCAGATCTGGAATTCGCGTTCGAAAGCGATCTTGCTGCCATTGGCGGAGGCTGATGGCCACAGAACACGGCCCGTCTGAAACTGTGTCAGCCGATGGGCGGGTTGATCCAGGCCATGATAGTAAAGATTCTCGATGCCTTGCTCCCGCCCTACATAGAACAACCCCTTGCTATCCGCCGACCACTGCGGCCAGGCGGCGTGCCCACCCGCGCTCGACAATGATCGAATGGCGCCGGGTGTGCTCAAGGGCGCCAGCCACAGCTCCTCTTGATCGATGTGCGCGCCGCCTCGCCGCCACCATTGATCAAAGCCCCGTGCATTAAAGGCCAGCCACCGACCATCTGGCGAGGGCACGCCACGTTTTTCTTCGACATAGCGACCTTGCATGACTGGCATCGGTTGCCCGCCTGTGGTCGCTATCCGGTAGATATCATTCATGCGCTGGATATCATGCGATGTGCTATGAAAATACAACCACTTGCTATCAGCAGACCAGCCGCTGGGTTGTTCCGGTCGATCATCATAGGTCAGCCTGGTAATGGCTTTGCTGGCCAGCTCGATCAGATAGACATCGCCGTTGCCAGTGCGGCTGGAGCTGAAGGCCACATACCGACCATCTGGTGAAAACACTGGATTGCTGTCAGTGGCGGCGTGGGTCACCAGCGGCGTTGCCACACCGCCGGTAGTGCGTGCCAGCCAAATGTCCCCGCCAGATACAAACGCCACTTGGCTGCCATCTGGCGATAGGGTGGGCTCATAGGCCAAGGGTTGCGACACCGCCAGCGCCGGTGCGGCCCAACCAGAAAGCACCATGGCGGTGATCATGCTCAAGTATTGGAACAAATTGGCACCAGGCGTCGACATAGAGGCAGATCCAGTGGAGTGAGGCAGCCGAGTGTATCAGCCACCTTGTGTATTCCTCAATGAGCCCAGGTGCCAGGAGCCACGTGGTGATGCACTTGGTCTGCCAGCGCTGCGAGTCTGTCGGTGGCTGTGTTGAAATCATGTCAGCCACGTCTATTAGCCGATAAAATGCTGCATAGACCCCTTTCGAACTGTGATCACTGAGTTGTATTGAACATGAATCCGAGCCTCATCGGCCTGCAATCCGTTCTCAAGACGCAGCTGGAGCTGGCGGGCGGCCTGCATGCAGTCACCTTTCAATTGCATGCACCGCAAGCCTGTGAAGTTTTGTTGATTGGCGAGATGACCGACTGGCAGGCGCATCCCATCCCCATGGTGCGTGATGCCTTGGGCAATTGGGCGACCACATTGAATTTGCGTGCAGGTCAATGGATATACAAATTCTGGGTGGATGGGCAATACCTGCATGACCCCAACAACCCACTGATGGCCAGCGACGGCTGGGGTGGGTTTCACTCATATCTGTTGTTGGGGGATGGAGATTGGGCTGATCATGATGTGCCCCATGGTGAGCTGATCAAACTTACCATGCAGTCGAATGTGCTGGGACAACAAGCAGAGGTCACCCTCTATCTGCCGCCCGCGTATCAGCCCAGCCAAGCCTACCCGCTGTTATATCTGATGCACGGCCACCGCACCCGGGGTAACCAATGGCCCAGTAACGGGCTGATCCAACATTTCATGGATAATCTGCTGGCGCAGCAAGTCATCTCCCCCTTTGTGATCGCCATGCCTACCGTTGACGGTGCCTTGCCGCTCGATACGCTGGAGTCCTTTCTGGTAGATGAGTTGTATGAACGGCTGACCCGTTGGTTTGCCATCCGGCCTGGGCCGTCCAACACGGCCATCGCAGGCATGACCCCCCACGCACTGGGGGCATTCAATCTGGCCTGGCATCGCCCTGATCGCTTTGGCTTCGTGGCACCGGTCAGTGCATTCTTTCTGGATGAGACGTTGGCCGCACTCGCAACGCATCCCTTTACCACAACCTTCGGCATCAAGCTGTATTGCGGCACAGAGGATTACGTCTACCCACTCAATGAGCGTTTTGCACAGATCCTGAAGCAAAACCAGATTTCATTCGATTACATGCGGGTGGCGGGCGGACACACCTGGCGATATTGGAACTCCATCACCCGGGATTTGTTACAGACCATCTCGGGCTTTTATCTGCAAAGCACATCACCCCTGACCGACCCACATGCGTAACAATGCCATCCCACTGACCCTTCAGCGCATCCAAGGTGTCATCGACTACATTGAAGACCACCTTCAGGCGGAATTTGGTATTCGCGACCTGGCCGATCTGGCGGGGATGTCACACTGGCATTTTCAGCGTGTATTCCGTGCGACAGTCGGGGAAACAGTCAAGAACTACATCCGGCGCCGACGCTTGAGCTGGGCCGCAGACAGGTTGCTCGCAGGTCAGGATAGCGTGCTGGACATTGCCTTGGATGCGGGTTTTGATTCAAACGAAGCATTCACTCGTGCCTTTCGGGCGCAGTTTGATGTCAGCCCACGAGCGTTCCGCAGCAATCGCCTGGCACCAGGCTTTCCTCAGATCAAACCGCAGATCACCCAAGCCTATCTGGAGCACCTGCACCGTAACGTCGGGCTGGAGCCGCATATCGAAGCCATGAAGGAAATCCGCTTGATTGGAATCAAAGCCGATCTGCGCGTGCCACATGAGGCTTTTGATCTGGCCGAATTGGGGCGGCCACTCTGGCAGGCTTTCCTGGCAAGGTTGCCAGAGATCGACCATCGCACTGACCAACGGGCGGCCTTGCTGTGTGACATCGTCAGCTCCAGCGAAACCGAAATTCGCGCATTCATCATGCCCTGTGTGGAAGTCAGCGGCTTCAGCCATGTTCCAGAGGGCATGGTGACACTGGTCAGACCCCCCTTGAAAACCGCGTCCTTCAGCCACGCTGGTCATGGCACTGCCTGGGAGTACACCATGCACTACATCTTTGGGGCGTGGCTGCCTTGCTCTGGCTATGTGCTCAATGATGCCCCTGCATTCTTCCGATTCCTGCCCGACCAATCGCCCTTCGATCAAGAAACCAATCTGGAATATTGCATCGCCATCAAATAGGTGCAGCCAGGTAGCGCCCCAAGCTCTCCTTGTGGAAAGGAGCGGGCTGATACCTTGAAACGGCGGTAGCAAACACTAGAATTCCAATTGACATACCTGTTGTAAGGCCGACTCCGCACGCATTGAGAGCAGCAGGGTATGCCGATCACCGGAGAAGGGTATGATTTTGCGTTCGAATCGAGAGTGTGCATTTCTACCCTGGCTCTGTAGTTTGACAATAGGCCTGTCAAGCACGCTCTACGCCCACACGCCACCCCCGCTGGTGCTTTGTTTTGAGGATATTCCACAAAAGCCCTGGACCCACCCCGATGGCTCGGGGCTGAATCTCGACTTGCTGCGGATGGTGCAACGGCGATTGAACGAACAACTCATCTTCGTCCCCAAGCCCTGGAAAAGATGCCTGCAAGAGTTGAAGGCTGGCAAGATCGATGGCGTCATCGGTGGGCAGGATGCGCCGGATCGCAGGACTTTCGCAGTCTTTCCGACCCTGCCAAAAGGGCAAATTGACAGTAAATACCGGCTGTTTGGGGATCGTTTCTACATCTATGTCGCCAGAGGTAGCCTAGTCGACTGGGATGGTGTTCAGGTATCCAATCTCAGCAAACCCGTTGCCATTCAATCTGCCTATGCCATCCACCACAAATTGGATAGATTGGGCGTTCACTATATCGAAGCCGGGAAAACGGCTGCGGATGGCTTCCGCTTGATGGAAGCAGGAGTAGTGGATGCCGTGATTGCACAAGGGGATGAAGGCACCGCGCTGCTGGAACGTGAACACCGCTTCAAAGATCAATTCATTCAATTACCCAACCCGTTTGATACCGTGGCTTTTTACCTCTTCTTCTCACAGGCCACCTATAACAAATCCCCGACTCGTATCCGATCGATCTGGCAGGAAATAGAAAAAGTGCGGGAATCGGGTGAGTATAAAAAAATGGAAGCAAAGGCATTTGAGAAGTGAGAATGCTTTCAGGCGAGAAAGTACATTGGGGTGGTCACTTTTCGACAAGGTGTCAAATGCCTTTCGGGCTGCGGCTGGCGACGGCAGGCGCCTGAATGTGTCGTCAATGGTTCAGGGTGTCAGCAACAGTCTGTTGCTTTGGGGGCTTGAATGGCTTGCTGCCTTTGCCAACCGAGCTTCGTCAAATGCCATCCATAAACCGTCACCTGCCGTGCTTGGGTGAATGCCCTCGCCTGGTTTCAGTGAGTGTCGTTCATCAATGCAGCCTCAAGTGCAGCGGTGTCTTCGTAAAAATGGTAGTAGGTCAGCAGTCCTTCATCGATGCGGGCGATCAGTGCCCAGTCGCTCTCGAAAGCCTTGTCAGTCTGAACGCTGATGTGTTTCAGATAGCCAGAAAAAGCAACATGGCGTCCGTCCGTGAACCGCGTGGTGATCACAAATTGCTCAGGTTTGAGCAGGGCGCCCAATAGTGTGAAGAGCTGTCGCATACCAGTAGGGCCGGTGAGTTTGCCATACAGGGGGATGGTGTCGCTGGGGGCGGGGCGGGAAGGGATGATCTGGGCATCTGGGTGAACCAGGGCCAGTGCGGCATCGCGTTCACCATTGAACGCCATGGAAAGAAACTGGTCGAGAAATTGAATGGGGGACATGGGCTGGTTTCCGACTATCAAAGGGGATGGCTGGTAGCTTAATTTGTGTATATCCACACGGATACGGGCAAATGTGCAGCTAGAATGTGCAGATTTGCACGGATTCGTTTTGATGACCTGGGATGATGTGCGGTACTTCCTGGCAGTGGCCAGGGCGGGCAGCCTGTCGGCAGCGGCAAGGGCGATGCAGGTGGAGCACACGACGGTGGCACGGCGTATCGAGTCACTGGAGCGGGCGCTCAACCTGCGCTTATTTGATCGGCTATCCAAGGGATGGCGCTTGACGGCGGTGGCCGAGGATTTGATGCCATTGGCGCTGCGCCTGGAAGAAGAGGCCATGGCCATGCAGCGTGCGGCCATGGGGGTATCACACCTGGCAGGCCGGGTGACTCTGAGTGCACCACCCATTCTGTTGGGTAGTGTGATTGCCCCGGGGTTGGCGGGCTTTCGTCGTCAATACCCGGCCATCCAACTCCAGCTGTCAGCGGATACGCAGATTGCTCCGCTTGCACAGGGCGTGGCCGATCTGGCGATCCGCGTGGGGCAACCCACGGAGCCGGGTCTGGTCAGCCGCCGGGTGGGGCGCATCGGTTATGGTATGTATGCGACCGGTGCCTATTTCACCAAGCCGATTCAAGAACAGCAGGTCATCGGGTGGGGGGAGTCATTCGCTCAGTCCATCTTGGTGCAATGGCTCGATGCCTGGCGTGGGGAACGTGGAATCGCCATGCAGTCGAATGACCTGTGGGTGATGGCGCAGGCAGCCCTGGCGGGTTGGGGGGCGGTTTTATTGCCACATTGCCTGGCTGAGACGATGCCCGCGTTGACGCGGTGCCCGGAGAGCCCAGCTGATTGGGTGAGAGATGTCTACCTGGTCATGCATCCTGACCTTAAAAGGGCACCCCGTGTCCGAGCCCTGGCAGATGCCTTGATCACGTTGTTCGCTGATGAAGCATCGTGAGCACTGCCGCGCCTGTTGATCAAATTTGATGTCCGAAAACGGCGAGATTGGCTTAGTCGACTGCGTTACTATGAAGCTTCTCCTTTCATATTGAATTCGGATGCCATCATGTCGCTTCGCAATCAATTCGAGCTACTCCTGCTGGCGGCAATCTGGGGCGCATCGTTCCTGTTCTTACGGGTTGTGGCACCGGTATTGAACCCGCTGGTGCTGATCGAGTTAAGAGTGGCCATCGCGTCGATGTTTCTATTGCCATTGCTGATCTGGCGAGGGCAGCTGTCCAGCCTGTTGACATGTTGGCGGCCCTTGGCGGTGGTCGGTTTACTCAATTCAGCGCTGCCGTTTGTGCTGTTTGCTTATGCTGCATCATCGTTGACAGCGGGGTTTGCCTCGGTGGTGAATGCCACAACACCGATGTTTGGCGCGTTGGTGGCATGGGTCTGGCTGCAGGACCGGCTGAGCGGCACAAGAGTATTGGGGCTGCTGATTGGTTTTACCGGCGTCATCCTGCTGGTCTGGAGCAAGATCTCGTTTCAGCTGGGGGGTACTGCCAGCGCTGTGTTGGCAGCGCTGGCGGCGACCAGCGCCTATGGTGTTGCGGTCAACTACACCAAGCGGTATCTGACTGGTGTGCCACCGTTGGTCATTGCGACGGGCAGTCAGCTGTGGGCCAGCATCCTGCTAATGCCCTTCGCCGTGTGGCTCTGGCCGTCCACAACGGTGCCTGATGCCATCTGGCTCAGCGTGTTGGCCCTGGGCGTCGTCTGTACTGGCGTGGCATACATCTTGTTCTTTAGGTTGATTGCGGCTATTGGGCCAGCCAGGGCGACTGCTGTGACGTTCCTGATCCCGGTGTTCGGCATTCTGTGGGGTGTTATTTGGCTGAATGAAACCGTGACCAGTGAGATGTTGCTGGGTGGCTTGGTGATTTTGCTGGGCACGGCTTTGACCACGGGTGTGCTGGCTTGGCCCCGAAAGGAGCAGCGCGCATGAAACTGGATGACGCCATCTGTTATGCGGCCATGCTGTCACACGACACACGTTTCGATGGGCGTTTCTTTGTGGGGGTGTTATCCACCGGTGTGTATTGCCGCCCAGTGTGCCGGGTGAAGACCCCAAAACAGGAAAATTGCACATTCCATCTGAGCGCCGCTGCAGCCGAGGCACAGGGTTTCCGCCCCTGCTTGCGCTGTAGGCCAGAACTTGCACCCGGCAATGCCATGATCGACGCGCAAAGCCGTCTGGCCCAAGCCGCTGCCGGGTTGATCGAGGACGGCCTGTTGCAGGACCTGACCTTGGCGGAGATGGCTGCCCGATTGGGGGTGACCAGCCGCCATCTACGCCGGGTATTTGTCACAGAATTTGGCGTGAGCCCTGTCGCCTATATGCAGACTCAGCGCCTACTGCTGGCCAAACGTCTGCTCACCGATACCCGATTGTCGGTTGCAGAGGTGGCCTTTGCCGCTGGTTTTGGCAGTGTCCGCCGACTGAACACCACATTCATCGAGCGATATCGCATGCAGCCCACTGCGCTACGTAAACCGCGTGCGGCATCCACATTGCCCACTACCCTGGAATTCCAATTGGCCTATCACCCGCCCTATGCTTGGTCTGCCATGCTGGCTTTCCTGGCCGGACGGGCAATCGAAGGGGTTGAACAGGTTGAAGCGGATCGGTACCACCGGGCGGTGAGGATATCGCACGGAGGAAAGGATCACCTGGGCTGGCTGACTGTTCAACAGGTGGTTGATCGTGATGCGTTACAGGTAACGCTTGCAGCCGAGTTGGCAGAGGTGGTGCCGTTGGTGCTGGGGCGGGTCAGGCGGTTGTTCGATCTGGGGGCGCATCCTGATGATATCGCCCGTCGCTTGGGGGGATTGGCGGAGAGCCAGCCTGGGTTGCGGGTTCCTGGTGCATTCGATGGCTTTGAGATGTCGGTTCGGGCGATCCTGGGCCAGCAGATCACCGTCAAAGCTGCCCGCACCCTGGCCGGCAGAATCGTGCAGCGATTCGGGCAGGCGGTCACCTCGCCATTTCCTGATATTCAACGCAGCTTCCCAGAGCCCGCTACCCTGGCTTACTGCTCGCCCGAGCAGCTGGCCGAGCTGGGCATCATCCGTTCGCGTGTGCGAGCGATCCAGGCACTGGCCCAAGCGTTGATCGAACAGCGGCTGGTGCTGGCACCAGGGGCGGATGTCGAGCCGCAACTGGCCGTCTTGCGTGCTCTGCCAGGAATCGGGGAATGGACAACTCAATACCTGGCCATGCGGGCGTTGTCCTGGCCTGATGCCTTTCCCCACACCGACTATGGTGTGCGCAAAGCCCTCAATGAAACCGATGATCGCAAAGTTCTCGCCTTGGCCGAAGCCTGGCGGCCTTGGCGGGCTTATGCGGTGATGCACCTGTGGCGCCAGCTGTAGATGCTGCCTTGCCTGCCGCAACGGGGAACAAGAAAGGAGCACACGATGCACTACGCCTTTATATCCAGCCCATTGGGCGACATGTTGGCTACGGCCAATGCACAAGGGCTGACAGGGCTTTATTTTGTTGACCAGCGCTATTACCCAGGGGTTCAGGCGACCTGGCTATCTCAGCCTGACCACCTACTGTTTCAGGCATTGGCGGCGCAGCTGGTTGATTATTTTGCCGGCGTAACGGCACCATTCGATCTGCCCCTGGCGCCCATCGGCACACCGTTTCAGCAACAGGTCTGGCGACAGCTCCTGGCGATTCCGGCTGGGCATACCTGGCGATATGGCGAAATCGCCTGTCAATTGGGATGCCCGCAGGGCGCCAGAGCGGTGGGGGCGGCGGTGGGGCGCAACCCGATTTCGATTGTGATCCCCTGCCATCGTGTGATCGGCAGCAATGGCAGCCTCACCGGCTATGCGGGTGGGCTGCCACGGAAACAGCATCTGCTGTTGCTGGAGGGTGCGCTTACAGCTTGAAGCCACCCATCATGGTTTTCAGCTGACGTGCCAGATCATTCAAATCACTCAGTGTACCCCGGGCATGTTGCAGCGCTGCATCCGAATCATGAATGCGGGTAGTCATCCGCTCGGCACTTTGGGCCATGATATTGGTGGCTTGCTTCTGCTCATTGGTCGAGAGGGCAATCTCGCTCATCCGCTCGACCACATTCGCCATGTTGTTTTGGATATCCAAGATGATGACACTGGCTTTTTCGCACATGCCCACCCCGAGATTGACGGATTCAACCGTGCCGGACATCCGCTTGGTAGCGTGATTGCTCTCATCTCGCATGGCATTGATCATGGTGCCGATTTCCACCGTGGCATTCGCGGTCCGTTCCGCCAGCTTGCGGACTTCGTCGGCCACGACGGAAAACCCCCGTCCTTGCTCGCCCGCCCGGGCGGCCTCGATGGCTGCATTCAGGGCCAGCAGATTGGTCTGATCCGCGATGTCTTTGATCACACTCACAATACCCGCGATCTGTTGCGACCGTTGCTCCAGCGCGCCTAGCACCTGCGCAAGCTGTTCCACCTCTTGTGCCGAGTGTCTGACTTCAGTGGCCACCCGTTGCATGGTGTCGCCACTTTGCTTGGACAGCTGGCCGGTTGTGCGCACCAGCTCCTCGACACTGGTGGCATTGTCGGCAATGTGGGAGATGCTGATGGTGATCTCCTCGATCGTGGCGGCATTGGCGCTGGAGATATCCGAGAGATGCTGAGAATCAGTGGCGACCTGGCGAACCGTGCTGTTGAGATCAGTTACACCACTGGTCAGATTGTCCGCTTCGTTACGAACTTGTCGAAACATGATGCGAAGCTGTTCCAGAAAGCGATTGAAGGCATCGGCGGTCTGGGCGATTTCGTCCTGACCACGCATCAGAATGCTGCGGGTCAGGTCACCGCCCCCAGAGGCGATGTCGCGCATGGCATCGCGCACGCGGAACAGATCGGCCAGCATGCTTTTCAACATCATGGCGGCGATTGGCATGACGATGGCGATGAGCAGCATCGCCCCACCGATGCTGGTCATCAACAATTGCTTGAGCGGGGACAGCGCTTCTGTGCGGTCAATCGTCAGGCCAAGGTACCAATCCGTTCCCTGGATTGGTGTCAGCCGCAGGAAGTCCTGACGATCGCTGATGGTCAGCTCCGCCAGCTCTTTATTGTTGGCTATGCGGGCCAGGGTGTCGGGTGTCATGCCAGTGATGATGTCGGTAATCGGCTTGAGTACACGCGCTTTGTCAGGGTGAATGATCAGCTTGCCATCCTTGCCGACCAGAAAGGCATAGCTTCCCGCTCGCGGTTTGATGGACAGTACCCCTGCGATGATCTGGTCGAGTGTCACATCAGTGGCGACGACTGCACTGACCTCTGCACCAGTTTTGACGGGCTTGGCGAATGAGATCAGCAGCTTGCCTGTGCTGGCCGACGTGTAAGGGTCGGTGATGATGCTGTCGCCAACCGCCGAGGCTTTCTTGTACCAGGGTCGCACGGTGGGGTCGTAGTCGGGTTTGCGTGGGCGGTCTTCAGAAAAAACAGCGTGTTTGTCGGCATAGCCGATATACACCAAATCGAAGTCACCCGCAGCATCCAGCAATTTGAGATAGGGCAACGGATCTGCTTCGCTGGCGATGGCAGTGAGTGAGGCCGTGGCCTGCACTTTTTCTCTGACCCAGTTGCCCAGCGCTGAGCCATAGCCCCCCATGGCGGTGTCCATCTCTTGCGAGATGCCAGCCAGCACCTCCTTTTTCATTTGATTGTAGGTTGACAGTGTCAATAGGAAGGTTGTCAGTATGATCAGGAAGGCGACCAATAAGGTTAGCCTGGTGCGAAGCGAGCGCATGAGCATCTCCACAGAGTAAATCGGCACGGCAAATACACAAACCGACACGTTGTGCTGGGGTCGGTTTGCGGATAGGGCCGGCGATTATATGGATTTTGCGTAGTCAGCGCAGGTTGATCAGCTGGGCGGTGCATGATCAGTTTGAACGATTCACGGGCAAACCGATGCCGCAACGGCTAAGAATCAGGGGTTGGCAACCTGCTCACCCACATGGCGGGCTGCCGGTTGTGTCCGCAGCAGCAGGAACAGGCCATAAGTGCTCAACAGCCCCACGCAGCAATAAATCAGCCACGGTAGGTGAGGCAGTTGTCGTGCACTGGCGAAGTCGATCAACCAGCCCCCGGTGACGTTGCCAATGGCCCCGCCTATGGCAAGGCTCAATGAGCTGACGCCCAGAAAGGTACCGAGCGCTTGCGGGTTGGCCATGCTGGCAATCAGGCTTTGCATGGTGGGGCGGGCCAATATGGCACCGATGGCAACCATGGCTACGCACAGCAGGAACGATACAAAGCCCTGAGCCAGGGCAATGGCCCCGGTACCCAGCGCCATGACAGTCATGCCGAGCATCAGGATCTGCGGTGTGCTCAGCCAGCGCTCGAACAACCTGACCAGTGGGTACTGCAAAGTGACCGTCAAGCCAGCGCTGACAGCAAACATCACCCCAACGCCATCAGCCGAGCCTGCAAGGTGCTCTGCCATCAGTGGAAAGCTGATATTCATTTGCACAGCGGTGAACCAATAGCCCATCATCAAACCAGTCAGCATCATGAATGGCAGGTCATGTCTGACCAGGCTCAGGCCGTGACTGAGGGGTCTAGGCTTGGATTCCGTAGTGATGGTTGGCAGCAGCAGTGCGATCAAGAAATTCAGGGCAAAGCAGGCCGCCGCCGCCAGGCAGACCCATTGGAAATCGAATCGCAGCAACGCCACCCCTACCAATGGCCCAATAGTGGTGGCCACACCGCTGACCCAGTTGCTGATCGCATAGTAACGGGATCGGGTTTCCTCGGTCGTCAATGCCGCAATCGATGCCTGGTAAGGTGCTTCGAACAGGGCACCACCCAAGGCTGACAGCACCATGGCAACAAACAGGAGGGGCACATTGTCGGCAAAAGCCAAGCTGACAAACCCGAGGGCCCGCAGCAATACCCCCAGGCAGATCATGGGCCGTGCCCCGAATCGGTCTGATAGTACCCCGCCGACGATGGCAAGCCCCTGTTGTGTCAATTGGCGAATGGCCAGCGCGGTGCCGACCAGCGCAGCGGCCATGCCCACATCGCTGACGAAATGCACGGCCACCAAGGGCATCAACATGGCAAAGCCGATCACCATGAAAAAGGTGTAGACCAGCAATGCATATAGCCCACGACGACGTATCTGATCTGAAAGCGATGTGCGTTCTTCACTCATATGGATGACTCATGCCCCTGTGAGCGGTACAGATAAATGGGTGTCGGATCGGCGCTGAATTGTGAAAAGGGGAAGGGTTCTGCGGAAATGGCGGTGACGCCATGCCCCAGAAAGCGTGGCACGATGCCGCTGCCTGTCTGCGCGTAGACGATCAAGGGGATGGCGCGGCGGCGTGCGGCAGCCAGAATCTGATCGAATGAGCCATTGGAGAGTGTCATGCCAGTGACGATGAGCACGTCCGCTTGTTCAAGTATGGGCTGCATGTCTTGGTTGACGATCAGCCCATCTTGCGTGTGTGCCATGTTGAAGTCGCACGGCAGGCAGATGGCTCCCTGTTGCTGGATGGCTTTCACCAGGGGGTTGACCACGCCGATCAAGCCAACACGCTGCGCTGTCTGCAACTTCAACAGGCCGACGATGGCCTCGTCGCGGGCCACGGCACGCACTGGTGGGGTTCCGCTTGGCAGCATCATCGGCGTGGCGCGGGCATCGTCACGATGCGGCAGCACCGCATTCAGGTAGGCATCCAAGGCGGCAATGCGTACTGCCAGACGCTCGTCTTTCAGCAAGGTTGAGACAGGCTGGCCGGACAGCTCCTCGGCTACAGCCGAATCCAGCTGGTCGCGCTCGACGCAGCAGGCGCCAAATGCAGCGCCAACACGTAACAGCAGATAGTAGTTACGATATTTCTGCTGTGTCCCTGGGAACTGGGTGCTCTGGCGAATCCAGAATGCACCGACGACGGACAGGGTTTCTGGATCGGGGCCATACAAGCCTCGTTGGACATCATGGATGAGGGTTGCGACAGAAGTAGGCTGGGCGTGGTCAGATAGCGGCATGATGGGTATCTTGGATGGAAGGAAAAATCACACCATCTGGTGTGCGCTGTCAAAACGCAGGTGGATGCGTCGGAGTGCCTGTTCGGCATGGTGGCGTGCATGCTGGCCCGTGTGGTCGATGGTCACCACATGGCCCAGGTAGCAGCCGTTATCAACCGGGACGGCCACTTGGCTGCCGACTACGGGGTTCAATGTCCACCGCACCACATGGGCATCTGCATCCAAGGTCTCCACACCCTCAATGGCGGTCACATGGCCACTTTGCTCAGGCACCAGGAACTTGATGGCTGCGCTGCGTACACCCGTTTCCTTGCGGGTCAGGTCGGGGCGTTGCCCTAGTGCCAAGTCGATCTGCGCTTGCAGAAAATCGATACCGGTTACGTGCTGGATCAGCTCGGCAATATAGTTGCCGCCAGGGCGAGGGTTGATCTCGACGATGCGCGGGCCCTTGGGGGTCAGCTTCACTTCGGTGTGGCTGATGCCATGATCGTGCCCCACGGCCTCCAACGCATGTCGTACCAGGTTCTCGATCGCCTTGGCTTCGCTGGGCTCCAGGCAGGCGGGAAACATATGGCCGTCTTCGATGAAATAAGGAAAACCAGTCACGCTTTTGTCCGTAATGCCGATGATGGTGGTTTCGCCGCGATAGGTGCAGGCTTCGACGCTGACCTCCTCACCAGGCATATATTCCTCCAGTAGCCATAGCGGCTCACGTACCTGTTCACGGAAGTTGTTCGGGAAGTCCTCCAGCGCCTGGAACGCCGCTTGCAGCTCCGCCTCGTCATGTACCAAGCGGACAAAGGCACTGGAGGCCAGATCGGATGGTTTCAAGATCAGTGGATAGCCGATCTGCTTGGCTGCGTCACGGGTGGCGGGCCAGCTGGTGGTGACTTTGAACAATGGATTGGGCAGGCCAGCCTGCTCTATCGCTTCGCGCACCCGATGTTTACGGCGTTCCATGGCCACATTGGCAGAGAACGCCTGTGGCAGCCCCAAGGCCTGTGCAACCTGTGCGACTGTGTCGATGTAGTAGTCGCAGATCGTCACGACGCCATCGAACCGCAGGATCTCATGCTGGCGGCGTAAGAAGTCGATCAAGCTGGCTAAATCGTTGGTTTCGGCAGTCAGCACATGGTCGGCATGCTCGAATACCGGATGCATCTGCCGGGTATTGGCATCCAGATAATGCCCCCGGTTACGGGTCACAAAAGTGTAACGATGCCCCAGCCGGGTGATCGCAGGCGGAAACAGGCGCCCTGTGCCGCCGACCCAGCTTTCAATCATCAATAGATGTGCCATGTTTCAACGCTCCTTGTCAGTCATCAGTCAGTTGAATCGTTTGGGGTGGTCGCCGGCACCAGGCCATGGCGGACCAGGGCAGAGCCAGTTCGTCAGTACGGGTGATGCGTTTGGGGGCCAGCGTCCGCATGTCACGGGCATCGCGATGGTGGGCGTACACCCCATCGACATAGCGGTGGCCGGTATCCGGCGCAATGAACAGTACCGTCTGCTCAGGGCGACGTAGGGCTTCATGCCATGCCACCAGGTGACAGCAGCCGCTGGACAAGCCGGCAAAGATCGCGTGATTGCGCAGCAGCGCCACCGAGCCTGCCAAGCCATGATCAAACGAAACCCAGTGAATCTGGTCGTATAAGGCGTGCCGCACATTACGAAATGGAATCGAGGTGCCGATACCAGCAATGATGATGCCGGGGTCCTCGATGTGTTCGCAGTGAAAAGTCATGCTGCCAAAAGGTTGCACGCCGATCAACTCAACATCGTCGTTTGTCCGCCGCAGGGCCTGGATCAAGCCGCCAGTCGAGCAGCCGGAGCCCACGCCGCCGACCACGCTCAACCGCTTGGTACCGAGCGATGCCTGGATCAGCTCGGCAACCGGCTCATAACCAGCATAGTGGATGTCGTCGTGGTATTGCCGCATCCAGTGGATCTCAGGGTTGCTGGCCAACAAGGTCTTGATTCTGGCCACCCGTTGGCTTTGATCCAGCTTCAGCGTGGCTGAGGGGGGCACTTGCTCCACAGTCGCACCTAGAATCTGCAATTGGGTCATCAATGTCTTTTCGACAGTCTTGGAGGCGATGATGTGGCACCGCATGCCAAATTTATGGCAGGCCAAGGCCAGCGCATAGGCATAGATGCCGCTGGAGCTGTCGAGCAGCGTATCGCCCGGCTTCACCACCCCTGTCTGCATCAGGCGCTCCACGGCCACCAGGGTCGAATATACCTTCATGGTCTCGAACCGGGCGACATATAGGTTGTCCCCCAGGCGGATCAGTGCGGGCGTTTTGATGGCATCGGCTATATGATCAAACATGTCTAGAACCCCGTCTGTGCAAAACGGCATTGGTAACCGAGGCTGCGGAAGAAAGCGGCCAGCTCACCCATTTCCCGACAGCCAGGTCTGCGGATGAACAAGTAACCCAGCAGGCTGCCGGTGTGGGCCACCACAATGCCATCCGCCCTGAAGTGAGCTTGCATGTCCAGTAAAGTGTCCAGATGGCGCTTGGGGATCACGCCTTGCGACAGCAAAGCGCTCGTTGTTGCGCAACGGGCAATGGCAGGCAGATCCTGTTGCAGAAAAGCCTGGATCATGTGATCGAGGTTCCTGGCATAAGCGGGCCACTCGCGTGCGTAATAAGCCAGTAGCGGCTTGCCAGCCTGTTCGGTATCAACGATATCGCCCTCGTCGATATAGCAGGCGTGGAAGACCGGTTCGTTGCCAAAGCCATTGATCACTTGCTGCTGATCGCTGAGATACAACGCATAGTGGTCAAGGAACACGCTATCGGAGCGTTCGACCTCACGCAGAATCGATGAGATCGTTTCTGCTGACGAGGAAATGGCAAACAGGCTGTCCAGGCAGCGTATGGTGGCCACCATGTCCGCAGTCGAGCTGGCCATGCCTTTGCCCTGAATCAGCTCCGAATCATGGCTCCATCTGCCTTGTGGCAGGTTGAGCTGATGCCGTGCCAGATAGATATCGACAGCGCGCTGGCATTTTTCCTTCTCCGGTAGGTCGGTGCCGATGTCCCCATTAATGCCCAGTTCAAAATGCATACTGCTGTATTTCTTGATCGGCAACGAAATCACGCCGATATGCAGCTTGTCATTTTGGATATATGGGCCCTGAAAAAGCTCGCCAAGGGTGCCGTGGCAGATTCCGCTGTGGATCATGGGAATAGTGCTTTCATGGTTGAGCAAACAAGGGTCTGGGATAGGAAAAGGCACGCCACAACCGCTCCAACGGGCCTTGCGGCTGATGGCGCAGCCATTGGTGGCTCGCTGTGCGCTGCAGCAGGATGATCGCCACCATCAGCGGAATCAGCGCCACAAAGGGGAGCCGACCCATCCACGCCAATCCATAGCCATAGAACACCCACAGTGCAATACAGCTTTGTCCGATGTAGTTCGTCAATGGCACTCGGCCCAATGGCTGCAGCCATTGCAGTCGGCTTTGCCAGGCGGTCGAACGGCTTCCGCGCTCGATCAAGATCAGGTAGTACAGTGCGAGTGTCGTGCAGCCAAGGTGATACACCAGCGACTGGGCCAAACCCACCAGCCCGGTGGATTGAGGTAGCCCGGTCTGCGCCTTGATCAAGGCATAGATTGCACTGCAGCTCAGGCCAATGATGGCAGTAGGCCATGCCAGCTTATTCAGAGTCGGGTGGAGGTCGGGCAAGCGCGGCAGTATCTCGCGGGCAAGCCAGTAACCCAGCAGGAACTGCCCCAATACTTGAAAAGGCCGACCAGACTGCAGATACGCCATCGGGCGGGTGACGGCATTCAGCACGTTGGAGGCCAGGATATCGACGACATGATTCGAGCTGCGCATGTCGAACAGTGTCCATCCCATATAGCCCCATTGGGCCTGCAAACGGGTCTTGACCACGGCGAGCGATTGCCAGAACGGGTGATCTGTCGTCTGGAACCACACCAGCTGGATCAACAGCGGCATCAGCAGCAGTATGCCGACCCAGCGCAGCAACCATGCCGATGAGGTGTTGCGAAAGGCCAGTAGCATCAGCCCCATCAGGCTGTATAAGGTCAGTATGTCGCCATACCAGATCACAAACATATGGATCAGACCAAACATGCACAGCACCGCCATGCGTCGCAGCCAGAACACGGCAAACGATCTTGGATGGTGGGCAGCCCGAGCGGACTGCAGCCCAAAGCCGATGCCAAACAACAGCGAGAACAAGGTGTAGAACTTGCCCTCGATGAAGCAATCGATCAGGAACAAGGCGATACGATCAGCGACAGGCCAGGGCAGAGCCAGGATCTGATCCGCTGTCATCACATATAAGCCGGCGAAACTGACCAGATTCGCCAGACAAATGCCGGCCAGCGAGAACCCACGCACGCAATCCAACAAGGCGATGCGCTGCTCGGTGGCGATCGGTTTGAATGGCTTGTCCATGGCGGGCGTGGGTGTTATAGGCTCAGAAGTGGAATTTCACGCTGAGATCGACACTGCGTGGCGAGCCCAGTATGACCTGATTGGTAGCGCTGGCGCCGCTCCAGGTGGCATACAGCTTGTCACCCAGGTTCCGCCCACGCAGGGTGATCAACGCATGAGGCAGGCGGTAGCTGACATAGGCATCAGCCAAGGTGTAGCCATTGATGCGCACCGTATTGGCATTGTCGGTATACATGGCACCGACATGGCTCAGGCCGCCGCCAACTGACCAAGGTGTCTCTGCAAAGCGGTAATCCATCCATAGATTCGCCGTGCGTTTGGGCACATGGACGGGGACATTGCCTATACGCGATACGCCGCCTGCTTCGGTCAGGGTGTCGAACTGCGCATCCAATATGGCCAGATTGCCCAGCAAGGTCAGATCCCGCGATGCCCGCCAAGCGGCAGCCAGCTCGACACCCTTTGATGAAACCTGACCGTTGTTGACGGTCAGTGATGGCTTGGCCGCATCGCGGGACAGCACATTGCTTTGCACGATGCGATAAATGGCAGCAGTCCAGTCAAGCCTTGCCTCTGGCAGCGTCTGTTTGATGCCCGCCTCGATCTGCCTGCCGCGCGTGAGTGGGAAATTGGCATTGGCGGCAGATAACAACAGTAGGTTGGAGGTTCCAACCGGTGCTGCCGCGTCGGCAAGCTGGGCATAGAGCGTCGTTGCTTTGGAGAGATCATAGACCGCACCCAGCCGGAACGAATTGGCGTTGTAAGACTTGCTGAAAGCGACTTGGCTGCCGGTATTGAGATCAGCAATCGTCCGATCCAGGCGGATATGGTCATGGCGAAAGCCAGCCACCAGCGTCAATGATGGCATCAGCTTGAGTGCATTTTCTGCAAAAAGCGAGGCGACCGGTGCTTTTGTCGTCAGATCGGTGCGGTTACCCGCCCCGACAGTCAACGCCGGATTGTCGTCGTAAGTACCCACGACTGGGTTCAAAGGATCAACCGGGGCCGCCACCAGGCCATTGGAAAAACGACGTTGGGTCGAGAAATCGGTATGGGCGTATTCCAAACCAGCGATGAAGCGGTTGCCAAGCTCGCCCAGCTTCCCTTCATGGCTGAGGTCGAGTCGGTTGGCCCAGACCTGATGATCATGTGCGACATCGACTTGATCTCGATCCAGCAGACTGGTCGTCTTGTTGAAAACAGCCTGCTCGGCATTGCGCCAGCGTCGGTCTGCCTGGTAATGACTCAGCTCGTTACGCAGCTTCCAGGTATCGGACAGCTGCCAATTCAACCGCGCACGTGCCGACAGGCTGTTGGCGTCCATCCGGCCATCAGACACATTGTAGTTCTTGCCCACCATGCGTGAATCGATCACCCGGCCATCGGTGGCCCGCACCACGCTGGTCGCATTGCCTTCTGCGAAAGCGCTTGGCACCAGCGGCGTACCGTTATAGGCCTTGCCGTCATCTTGCAGATAGTCGAGAGATAGATTGAGCTTGACGCGAGGAGCCAGATCAACAGCAATCCCTGTGGTCAGGTGATCGAGCTTCTGTTTGCCGCGCTCGGCATATCCGTCCGACTGCTGATGGCTGAAGTCGATCCGATAGGCAGCATGCTCGCCCAATGCGCCACCGGTACCGGCCCCCATGCGGGAAGTGTTGAAGCTGCCATAAGACAACAGCGCTTCGAAGCCAGGGTTATTGGCGTCTGGTTGTTTGGTGACAAAATTGACCGCCCCGCCGATGCCGCCTTCGCCATACAGCACCGAGGCTGGCCCTTTCAACACCTCGATCCGTTCGTAATTCCAGCTGTCCTGTGGTCGATTGGACATGGTCGGTGTCGAAACCCGCATGCCGTCGTACAGATAAGTCAGAAAGCCACCAGAGAAACCACGGGTGGATGCAATGCCGGGTGAGGTCGGGTTGCCGCCGACGCTGATGCCAACTGCACCCCGCAACGCCTCTTCCAATGTCCTGGCACCTCGCTGCTCTATCAATTCCTGGCCGATGACTTCGACCGAGGCGGGTGTTTCCCGCACACTCAGTCCAAGCCGTGATGCCGCTGCTGCAGACTCATCCAGTGGCAAGCTGCGCTTGGCGCTGGCCTTGACTACGATGGGCTCGAACACAGTTTGGACTGGAGGTGGATCTGTATTGGCCAGCACAAACGTGGAAGGAAGCAGGCAGGCCATGGCAACGGCTTGTGCCAGTATCTGCATGCGAAGGGGAACAACAAGATTGATTCGGCAATTCATAACGTGTCAGTCGATTCAAGAGTCACAAAAAACGGAACAGCCCAATAACAGACGCATTCCCCTCACATGTGCTTTGCATCCAATGCACGGAACAGCGACAACACAGGCTGTTTCAAACAGCGTGCTAGGCATCCGTCATGGAAGCTACTAATGATAATGATCTATCATTATCAAATCAAGTGTGAGCGTTTCAGTACCACCCGCCAAGGCTCACCCCATCTCAATGCCGCCATATCAATCGGTGCCGGCAAAACATGGTGGAGGGTGGTTGGAAATGCCGCATATCGCTCTGAAGCAGACCATACGGAGAACACACCTTGGCCCGGCGACCACATGCTGCGTAATGCAGGCCGTCATATATATGAGAGGGCAGGTGACCGATATAAGTGGAGGGAAGCGATGTGATGTTGGCCAGGGTGGCCCAACCTTGATATTTGAAGCGTTCGGACGCGACATAACCCCTGACACCCCAGTATCATTACATCTGTTTTCTGTCTGTAATATTGATGAAGCAGGTATCACGCCATGGAACGATCCACCCGACAACGCACGGCTATTGCGTCCGTCATTGACAACGCACACCGGCCTCTGTCCCCGCAGGAGATTCTGGAAAGCGCCAAGGAAGCGGGCGCAGCCATTGGTATTGCCACTATCTATCGGAACCTGAAGCTATTGGTCGATGAAGGCTCTGTCCAGGTCGTTGTGTTGCCTGGTGACAGCCCGCGATATGAATCCACTGGTCACGCCCATCACCACCATTTTCAGTGTGTCGCTTGCAAGCGGGTATTTGATGTCGCTGGGTGCCCAGGCAATATGAATAACCTGGCACCCAAAGGATTCACGGTCGAGCGGCATGAGCTGACGTTGTACGGTCAATGTGCCGATTGCAAATCCAACCCTTCTGACGAAATCAGATCGAACAACGCGTAATGACATGGGCTCATGTGCCATGTAAGCGGCAGCAAGCTGGTCTGCTCGTCACGGCGGGCTCATCATTGGCACGAGCTAATCACACCAGCAGACCTGGGCTCCATTGACATACGCCATGGGGCAGGATACTTGAATTCACCCCTATAGCACCTAGACTGGGAAGAGTGACAGGCTCTGCCCTGCTGTCAGTAGATCTTGTAGAGCGAATTCCAATGCGCTTCTTCATGTGAGGCGCCACCCGTTGTGGAGTCCTCGATGCGCCATCTCAGTATTGCTCAGAAGCTGTTTTTTGGATTTGCCGGCATCCTGGCTGTTGTGGCCGTGCTGGTTCTCATCACCTTGACCAATCTACAGTTGATGAACAAGGCTATTGATCGCAACGAGCACACCTTGGAGGTGATTGCATCAGTCGAGCAGATGCAATTGGGACTGCTCGATGCTGAATCAGCTGTCCGTGGCTTTGCCTTGACTGGGCTGAATACTGTCAAAGAGCCGGTTGACAAAGGGATGGCAACCGTTCAACAACATGCAGACAAACTCAAGCAGCTACTGGCGGAGCAGCCCGAGCAATTGAGCCGGCTGGACGCAATGAATGGCTTGATCAAACAGTGGCAAAGCGAGTCAGTCAAGCCATTCATCGAGCTACGTGAAAAAGTCACCACCGGTGCTGCAGCCATGGATGAGCTGGTGTCCAACATCAGCACCGGCAACAGCAAACCACAAATGGACGCGATTCGTGCCAAGCTGGCTGAAATTGCCGATGCCGAACGCCGCATTCTGGAGGAAAACAAAGCCGCAGCGGATCGTGTCAGCGGTCGCACAACATCGATGCTCGCGATTGGTAGTGTCGTGGCGCTGCTACTGGGCTTAGCGATCGGCATCACCCTATCAAGGGGCATTGCTAAGCGCCTGGGGCACGCCGCACGGATTGCGCGGCAGACGGCAGATGGTAATCTCGTGGCAGACATCCGGGCAGATCGGGACGACGAGATAGGCCAGGTTTTCCAAGCCATGCATGACATGCAACAGGGGCTGCGAACCATCATTTCACAGATCCAGCAGACAGGCCGGCAGCTGACCGATGCATCGCGAGACATCGCGGGGGCATCCCATGATCTGGCACATGCAACCCACGACCAGTCCGGTGCGGCCTCCGCCATGGCGGCCTCTATGGAGGAGCTGACGGTCAGTATCAATTATGTCTCGGATAACTCATTGCAAGCCCGTGACATCTCGACCCAATCCGGACAGCTTTGCACGGATGGGGATGTGGTGATCAAACGCACTGTCGAGGGCATCCAGCAACTGGCCGGTACAGTAAGGGAGACTGCCGCCGCTGTGAATGAATTGGGTAGCCATGCACAGCAGATTTCTTCCATCATCGGTGTCATCAAGGAAATTGCCGATCAGACCAATCTGCTGGCACTGAATGCATCGATAGAAGCGGCCCGTGCAGGCGAGCAAGGGCGCGGGTTTGCGGTGGTCGCAGATGAAGTGCGTAAATTGGCTGAGCGTACTTCGCAGTCTACCCAGGAGATCACCACCACCATTGAGAAAATCCAGTCAGGCATGCGTGTGGCGGTGGCGGCCATGGATACCAGCATGGGACGGGTCGATGAAGGGGTACAGCTGGCGAACCAGGCAGGGGCAGCCATGCAGCAGATTCAATCGGGCTCGAATCGCGTGTTGACCGTGGTACAAGATATTTCCAATGCGCTGCAGGAGCAGGGAGCCGCCAGCGGCGATGTTGCCCGCTCGGTCGAGCGGATTGCGCTGATGACAGAATCAAACAACGGATCGGTTCGGCAAACAGCTGATGCGGCAAAACAACTGGAAGCACTGGCCATGGATCTCGAAGGTGCTGTATCGCGCTTCAGACTCCGGTGAGCACACATACCTGAGACAGCTCACTCTGCGGGCTCTTGTGTTTCCTGATCCATCATGTCGCTCAATACCATCCCTTGCCTGGAACCCAACACCACGCAAGTCATGAAGTCCAGCCAGCCGAGTCTGAAAGCCGTGAAATGGCATATCTGCTTTTGCGAGAATAAATTCCTATATGGCAATATTCCTATGATCGAATGATCATGCCACTTACCCGCAGACCAAACCTGTTATATGTCAAGGATTTGATGAGTGGCTGATCATGGCACAGCCCAACCTGAATTTGATTGACCAATGTGATTGACATGACGGACAAACCCGGCTGAAATTGCTGCTCGATATTCTTATGTCATGTATGTTCAGGTGGTGGAAGCCCCCTGATCTGTTCGGAGGATTAACGGTAATGAGCCGCCTGCCCGGCCCGCATGGTCAATACGAATTCCGCCTGAATCAAGTCCTCAACTATGTCGATGCCCACCTTGCAGAGGATCTGAGCCTCGAACGATTGGCTGAACAAGCCTATTTTTCACGGTTCCATTTTCTGAGATTGTTTCATGACTGGTTTGGCGAATCACCGTATGCCTACGTCCGCCGCCGTAGACTGGAGGCAGGCGCATCACGGCTGAAGTATTCGGCAGACCATATCGGCGTGATTGCCAACGACTGTGGGTTCGAGTCCGCTGATGGCTTCTCTCGTGCATTCCGCCAATATTTTGGGGTGGCACCCACACGCTGGCGAAAAAAAAATAATGTCATGACAGAGGCCGCAGCCATTGATGAAGAAACCCGCTGGCCAGTCAAGATCGTCCACCTGCCCACCAAACGAGTCGCCTACACCCGCCATATCGGCACCTATGGCGAGCCTGTAATGGCGCAATGGCAGCAGCTCGAAAGCTGGATCGAAACCAATGGGCTGTCCGGTATGACCCGCTATGGCATGTGGCTGGACGATCCCACTTTCACACCACCAGCAAAGTGCCGCTACGATGTATGCGTCGAACTGCCAGATGACTTCTGTCCCCCGCCCCGCACACCACTGAAGACCATTGCCGATGGCACCTATGCCATCCTGCGCTATCAGGGGCCGCCCGGCGATAGCAATCGGGCTTGGCTATGGCTATTGCACTATGGGTTGCCTGACGGTCGTTATAAAGTGGCCCCCAAGCCAGGATTTGAGCGATATGGCGCAGATCTGCCCGCGCCCGATATCGTCGCCCAGGATTGCGAGCTGTGTTTGCCGCTGCTGCTGCAGACCACTTCGTAGGCAGGGTCGAGGGGCGGCGTGGCCACAGGGCCTGTCAGGGAAAATCGGAGGTTGGTGCTTTTTGCAGCTCACTGGCTTATGGCGGCCTTGCTCTCCCCGCCACAATGGCAGGTAATTTATCAGAACGAGCGAATGCACCGCTTTACCTGGATGAAGCGCCTTACTCGAACACCGCGCCATTTCAACGCGGATTTTCGCCTTATCTGGTATACAGGGCAGCGCATGGGTTTCCATGTTGCCGCTGATTGGCCATATCCTCTCGCCCAGGATTTCTCCTGGGATTCGATGATTGGCTCGGCACAGGGGGTATAATGGCAGCCATCTCAACCGGTGGTCTGATCATGTCACGACTCTTGATCCGTAAAGCCAGCCCCGAGGGGCGAGTCAAGTCTGGGCGATCCGCCGGAGCGGCGTCGGCACCTGCCACGCCTTTACCGCCATCACCCCAGAACGACTTGGCCAAACCCACCGACACCAACCCGCCGCAGCAAGACAATGAACGAAAACGACGAACTGACTGAAGACCTGTTTGATACCCCTGTTCTGGACGAGGCCGAGGAGCCCATCTCTGAAGAAATGCCACTGGATGGTGACCAAGGTGGCAACCATGACGGCCCGCCCCCCGCGCTGACAGACTTCACTGAGGATGCAGTGCCGCTGGGGCTGTATGCCGAACGCGCTTATCTGGAATATGCGGTGTCGGTGGTCAAAGGTCGTGCGCTGCCAGATGTATGTGATGGTCAGAAGCCCGTGCAACGGCGCATTCTGTATGCGATGCATGAAATGGGCCTGTCGCCCGCTGCCAAGCCAGTAAAATCGGCCCGCGTGGTCGGTGAGGTGTTGGGTAAATATCACCCACATAGTGATGTATCCGCCTATGACGCCATGGTGCGTCTGGCGCAGGATTTCTCACTGCGCTACCCCTTGATCGACGGCCAGGGTAATTTTGGCTCGCGTGATGGCGACGGCGCAGCCGCCATGCGCTATACCGAGGCGCGACTGACCAAGCTGGCTGAGTTGCTGCTTTCGGAAATCGACCGTGGAACCGTTGATTTCATCCCTAACTATGATGGTGCGTTCGAAGAGCCCAAGCTACTGCCTGCACGGCTGCCGATGGTGTTGCTGAATGGCGCTTCTGGTATTGCGGTGGGGATGGCTACCGAGATTCCATCCCACAACCTGCGCGAGGTGGCAGACGCCGCTGTCGCACTGATCAAGAAGCCGGATCTGGCCACGGCTGACCTGCTGCAATACGTGCAAGGGCCGGATTTCCCGGGTGGTGGCCAGATCATTTCTGCTGCCAAGGATATTCAGGCCGCCTATGAAAATGGCCGGGGCTCACTGACTGTGCGGGCCCGCTGGAAGGTGGAGGACCTGGCGCGCGGGCAATGGCAGGTGGTGGTCACTGAATTGCCGCCCAACACCTCGTCGCAAAAGGTGCTGGAGGAAATTGAAGATTTGACCAACCCCAAGGTCAAAAAGGGCAAAAAGGCGCTGACACAAGATCAGATGCAGACCAAGCAGCTGCTATTGTCGCAGCTGGATACCGTGCGTGATGAATCAGGCAAGGATCAGGCCGTGCGGTTGGTGTTCGAGCCCAAGTCATCGCGGCAGAATCCAGACGAATTCATGAATCTGCTGTTGACGCACACCAGCCTGGAGGGCAATTGCTCGATCAACATGGTGATGATCGGCATCGATGGGCGCCCGCAACAGAAATCACTGAAACAGGTGCTGAGCGAGTGGGTGGATTTCCGCTTCCAGACGGTCACCCGTCGCACGCAACATCGCCTGGGCGAGGTCGATAGCCGTATCCACATTCTGGAAGGCCGACTGATCGTCTACCTCAATATTGATGAGGTCATCCGCATCATCCGTAATGCGGACGACCCCAAAGCCGATCTGGTGGCCGCCTTCGGCCTGTCTGACCGGCAGGCTGAGGATATTCTGGAGATCCGCCTACGCCAGTTGGCCCGCCTTGAAGGCATCAAGATCGAGCAGGAGCTGGAAAAACTGCGTGGTGAAAAGGCTGAGCTGGAGCACCTGCTGGCAGACAGTGGTGCCATGCAGAAGCTCATCATCAGCGAAATCAAGGCCGATGCCAAAGCCTTTGGCGACGACCGCCGCACGCTGATTGAAACCACCGGACGAGCCACCTTGGTGCAACAAGTGGTCGATGAGCCTTTGACCATCATTCTCTCGAAAAAGGGTTGGATACGCTCACGGACGGGCCACGGCCACGATCCGCAGAATTTCGGCTTCAAGGAAGGCGACGGCCTGTTTGCTGCGCTGGAATGTCGCTCGGTCGAGCAAGTCATTCTGTTCGGCAGCAATGGCCGGGTCTTTTCATTGCTGGCCGGACAGATTCCTGGCGGTCGGGGCGATGGGGTGCCGATTGCGACGTTGATCGATCTGCCCCCTGGTGTCAAAGTGGTGCAGACCATTGCCGGTAAGGGCGAGCAGCGCTACCTGTTGGCCGCCAGCAATGGCTATGGCTTTACCACCAAGCTGGAAAGCCTCATCAGCCGGGTCAAGGCAGGCAAACAATACATCACCTTGGATGCGGGCGACACGTTGCTCCCACCTTTCCCATTCGATGATGATACGCCACCCTTCATCGCGGCTCTCTCCAAGACAGGTCGGCTGTTGCTGTTCACCCGTGACGAGATGAAAGAACTGGCGGGTGGCGGCAAGGGCGTCCAGATCATGAGCCTGGATGACCAGGACTGCCTACTCGATCTGGCCTTCACCACTGGTCATGCGTTGAGTATCATCGGCAAAACCCCGCGCGGCAAGGACACCACTGAGAAATTCGACGCGCTGGAGCTGGCGCAATGCCAAAGCAAGCGAGGTCGTAAGGGCAAGGTATTGAGTCTGAGCTTTACTGCTGACGGGTTTGCTGGCGAGGGCTAGATTGGCCAGGTCACAACGGCAGATACAGGTGTGTCAACGGGCCGATCAGGCCCGTTTTTTTTGGATCGGCGCTTAAAAGAACTTCCTCAAATCCATCCCGGTATACATTGATGCAACCTGGTCTGCATAACCATTGAACATCAATGTCTTGCGCTTGAAGAAGTCGCCAATACGGCGCTCGGTGGCTTGGCTCCAGCGTGGGTGGTCAACTTGTGGGTTGACGTTGGAGTAAAAGCCATACTCGCTGGGAATGGCGGCCATCCAGCTACTGGTGGGTTGTTTCTCCACCAGCCGGATGCGGACGATGGATTTTGCGCTTTTGAAGCCATATTTCCAGGGCACGGCAATGCGCACAGGGGCGCCGTTCTGATTGGGCAGCAGCTCACCGTACAGACCCAGTGTGAGCAAGGTCAGCGGATGCATGGCTTCGTCGATCCGCAGTCCTTCGGTATAGGGCCAGTCCAACGTGGCGCTGCGCTGCCCCGGCATCTGCTCTGGGCGTTTCAGCGTGGTGAATTCAACGTATTTGCCCTTGCTGGTGGGCTCGACCCGCTTCAGGATCTCTGAAAGTGAGTAGCCGACCCAAGGAATGACCATCGACCAGCCTTCCACGCAACGTAACCGATAGATGCGTTCTTCGAGCGGGGCGAGTTTCATCAGCTCGTCCAGATCGAAGGTCTTGGGCTTCATGACCTCCCCCTCGACCCGGATCGTCCAGGGCCTGGTGACCAGCTTGCCTGCGTGGATGGCTGGGTCGCCTTTATCAGTGCCGAATTCATAAAAATTGTTGTAGCTGGTGATGTCTTGCCTGCTGTTGGGCTTGTCGGATATCGACAGTTTGCTGGGGGCCGTCACCAACTTGGCGTGAGCCTGTTCGGCCAAGCCTGCCAACGCAAGCCCAGACACCCCCGCTACGGTCATGAATTGGCGTCGTGACAGGTATAGCGCTTTGTCGGTGATCTCACTGGGCAGGATGTCAGTCGTGCGCCGGATCAACATGTTGGGTTCTCCTTGAGATCGGGTGTCATGTGGGTATTGAAGCTCGGAATGGCAGTTAGTCGGCCTGCCATGCCAATCCTTACAATATCCGATCATGACTGTGCCCAATATGGCCTTTGACCAGTTGAACGCATCAAAAATCCTGAACACCCATGGGCTGGGTTGTAAAGGCCGGTGCCGAAAGCTTGAAAGGTCAATTCAGTTTAGTGGCAAAGATGATACGTCGCTTGGGGGGAGGGTGGGTATTGGTCATGACGTCATAACCACGGCACTGGATATGCGATCGCGAGCTGACAAGCGCTTTACAGTGCATGGGATAGGCACCACGTCGCTCAAAAGTGGGGGAGTGAAATGGCCCGACCACAGATGGCCAATGTGGGACTGGGGCAGGTCAGATTGTGGCAGGTGGACAATACAGCGAACAGTGATGTCTCGCGGAAAGGGGGAGTGGCTGGCTGACTGGGTGGCGCTACGATGCTGCCTTGTCTGTCGGCATAGGCCACTGCTTCAATCAACTTTGGGTGAGTCAGACAGGTTTGCGTGATCTGCATTTCACCTAGGCCAGCCAGCAGACAATCCAGCCCGCATCAATGTTGTGCGGATGGCCCAGCAACGCGATGGATGCTGGCGGGTGAGCATCCGGTCATTGCTAGGGCAGCGTGATTAATCTTCACCCATTGCGGCGAGCTGTTCGGCCTGATGCTCGCTGAGCAGTGCCTGGGTCAGCTCGAACAGGTCGCCATCCATGATCGAGTCCAGCTTATAGAGTGTCAGATTGATGCGGTGATCGGTCATGCGGCCTTGCGGGAAGTTGTAAGTGCGGATTCGTTCCGAGCGATCACCGGACCCCACCAGACTCTTGCGTGTCGCGGCCTCTTTGGCCTGGCGTTCACGTAGCTCCTTGTCTTTGATGCGGGCCGCCAGCACGGACAATGCACGTGCTTTGTTTTTATGCTGCGAGCGGTCGTCCTGGCATTCCACCACGATGCCGGTTGGCAAGTGGGTGATGCGCACGGCGGAATCTGTCTTGTTGATGTGCTGACCACCTGCGCCACTGGCGCGGAAAGTATCCACCCGGATGTCTTCGCTGCGGATTTCCACCTCGGCCATTTCATCCGCCTCCGGCATGACCGCTACGGTGCAGGCTGAGGTGTGGATGCGGCCTTGTGTCTCGGTGGCAGGCACCCGCTGCACACGATGCCCGCCGCTTTCGAATTTCAGTTTGGAATAGGCACCAAAACCCACGACGCGGGCGATGACTTCCTTGTACCCGCCCAGATCGGATTCGCTCGCGGAGATGATCTCGACCTGCCAGCGATTTCGTTCGGCAAAGCGGGTATACATGCGGAACAGGTCTGCCGAGAACAAAGCGGATTCATCGCCACCGGTTCCAGCGCGGATTTCCAGAAAGATGTTGCGTTCATCGTTCGGGTCGCGCGGCAAGAGCAGCATTTGCAATTCACGATCCAGCTGCGCCAGCTTGGTTTGATTGTCTTCAATCTCCGCTTCTGCAAACGCCTTCATGTCCGGGTCATCAAGCAACTCTTTGGCTGTCTCGATATCGGCCTGGCATTGCTGGAAGGCGTGATACAGCTCGACCACGGGCGTGATCTCGGCATGCTCACGATTCAGCTTGCGATATTGATCCATATCGCGAGTGGCTTCTTCACTGGCAAGCAGCAGATTGACCTCATCCAGGCGGTCGGCTAATTGGGCTAATTTGGCAGCAATACTGGGTTTCATGGGTGTTCTTGAAGCTCTGGCAAGGGCGCGATTATGCACCGATTTTCCGCAGGGCGAAATCATCTAGTCACCAGGCTCGCCCGCAAGCGCAGTGCACGAGGGATTGCAATGAAGCGGGGCTTGTGTCAACTAAGGTTGGCTGAACCTGGTATGCGATGGGCCCTGCTGCGGTGTGGATCGGTTGACGACGTATTGTGATCCAAGTGTGTCATGCTGACCTGTGAATGGGTGTGGGAGGCGCTGTGCGGCTATGGATCACAGGGGGCTATCAGACCTGCACAGTCAGGTGTGGCAAGTTGGGTGTGCCTTGCAGGCAAGGTGTGTTTGACTCAATCGTGCACGCCGTAGATTCGGGTGATGAGCGCCAAAGTATCTTCACGCTCATTGGCTGCGGCCTTGCTGAGCGCTTGGGTGGGGGGATGGATCAATTTGTTGGTGAGCCCTTGGGACAAGGACTCCAAGACCATACAGGGATCTTCCCCTTTCTCCAGCAGCTTCAGTGCGCGTTCAACCTCCAGCCTGCGCAAGCGCTCAGCTTTATCGCGTAACGCACGGATCACCGGCACCACCTCACGGGTATTCAGCCAGGTCATGAATTCCCCGACCTTGCTCTCGATGATGGTTTCTGCCTCGCTGACCGCCAACTGCCGTCGTTCGCGCCCCTCCTGTACTACACCCGCCAGATCGTCCACGGTGTACAGATACACGTCATTCATGTCACCGACTTCCGGCTCGACATCGCGTGGCACCGCCAGATCGACCATGAAAATCGGTTTGTGCTTACGCTGCTTGATGGCCCGCTCAACCATGCCCTTGCCTAGAATCGGCAATGTCGAGGCCGTTGAGGTGACCACGATATCGTGGCCGGGCAACACCGCTGGCAACTCAGACAACAAAACAGCTTTGGCACCGATACGGCTGGCCAGCGCTTCGCCACGCTCCAGTGTCCGGTTGGCAACAGTCATCGACTTGGGATGCTGTGCTGCAAAATAGGTCGCACACAGCTCGATCATTTCGCCCGCCCCAATGAACAGGACATTGGTCTGGGATACGCTTGGGAACAGACGTTCAGCCAGCCGCACACTGGCGGCAGCCATGGAGACGGAATTGGCGCCGATTTCGGTACGGGTGCGTACCTCTTTGGCAACCGAGAATGTGCGCTGGAAGAGGGTATTCAGCAGTTGGCCCATGGTGCCCGCCTGCTCGGCAACACGGACGGCGTCTTTCATCTGCCCGAGAATCTGAGCCTCGCCCAGTACCATTGAATCCAGGCCGGAGGCCACGCGGAACGCATGTCTGACCGCTTCGCTTTCAGGCAGTCGATACAAATAAGGCTCGACCTTGCCGATCGGCAAGGCATGGTAGCCCGCCAGCCAATCCACCACGACACCCGGATCCTGAGTGTTGCAGTAGATCTCCGTGCGATTACAGGTGGACACGATGGCCGCCTCAGATACGCGTGGGCGGGCGATCAGATCTCGCAGTGCGAGGGCCACGCCCTCTGCAGGGAAAGCAACGCGCTCCCGCACAGACAAAGGCGCGGTCTGATGATTGAGGCCAAAAGCGAACAAATGCATGGGACGGCATCGGACAAGTCGATCATGTATTTTACCTGATGCTGTCACGATGCGCGGTGTGTTTTGCCAATTGATCATATTGACAACGCCACAGATAGACACGACGGAAACAGAGTCACCGATACAATGGGCTGGGTATGCCTTTATGATTCAATATGGCTATATATAAAAATGACTACGTTGCCGACCATGGATCAGGCAAAGGTCGGAACATGATCAAAGGCCGTTCCGACTTATGTCGGAGCCAAATCATCCATATGGTGGACTACCAGAATATCGAATTAAGCGTTACCCTTAACACTAACGTAATAGCCACTGGAAGCTACCATGAAAATCCTGGTGATTGATGACCATCACCTTTTCCGGGAAGGCTTGCGCTACATGCTGCAGAGTCTCGACCAACAGGTGAGTGTGACACAGTGCGGAAGTGTTGAGGAAGCCGAGCAACTGGCGAGTGAGCGGCAGGATATCGACGTTATCTTGCTGGATATGCGGTTGCCCGGTAAATGCGAGATCGACGCCGTTGACGCAGTGCATATGGCTTATCCCGATGCACGACTGGTTGTCCTCTCAGGCGAAACCTCCCCTGATTTGGTGAACATGGCCATTGGCGCGGGTGCGATGGGGTACATCCCGAAAACGACCAGCCCGGATGTGATGTTGAGTGCGTTACGCTTGATCTTGGCGAACGGTATCTATCTGCCCGCAGACATTCTGCTTGCCGCCCGCGTCAGCCAGCCTGTTGCTGAAGTCATCGAGCATGAAGTAGATGAAAACTGCTCGTTGGATGAGTTATCCGACCGGCAACGTGAGGTGCTGCGCTTGTTGATCCATGGTGCGCCCAACAAACGCATTGCCACGGAACTGGATATCGGAGAAGCAACGGTCAAATCCCACCTGACTGCTGTATTCAAGGCGCTGGGTGCCCGGAATCGTACCGAAGCAGTCTATGCGGCAGCCCGAGCAGGTATCCGCTTCGAGTAGGCGACCCCTGTAGTTGCAAGGCAGTGGTACTTGCAAGCAAACCCTTCACCATGCCCCATTCGTGGGGCATTGTCATTTGTATCGCCTGCCTTGATCAGCGGACACTGGCCAGCCAGTTGGCCAATACATCGGCTGAAACGGGCTTCTGGAAGACTGGTACCTCTGGTAAGGCGCTGGTGGGCGTCCAGTTCGCCTCACTCTCCCCGGTGATGATGGAGGCCGGTAAGTCGGTAAAGAGCTGGCGTAGGGAGATGATGGCGTCAAAGCCATTCAGGCCGTCTGCCAAGCGGAAATCGGTTATCAAGACATCGGGGCTCATTTCTTCTGCCTGAAGGGCGGATACGGCCTCTGCCGCAGATTCATACACCAGTGGTATACAGCCCCAGGCGTCGAGCAGGCTCTTCATGGCTATCCGGCCACGAGAGTCGTCTTCAATCACGACCACTGCCATACCACGTAAGCTTTCGGTGGATTCAGCCATGGTTGGCGCATCACTGATTGTCGGTTGTGCAAGGCGTCCCATTGGCATACTGACGGCGATGGTAGTGCCAAGGCCTGGCTTGGAATCCAGAATCAGGCGGTGATCCAGCAGATCACACAGCCTGCGGACAATGGATAACCCGAGCCCCGCGCCTTTTTCGGAGTCACGGGAGGGGTTGTGCAATTGATAGAATTCATCAAATACAAAGGGTTGGTCTTGCTCACGGATGCCAATGCCGGTGTCGGTAATGGCAACACGCACCTCATGGTCTTTGCGTTTGGCACTGACTGTCACGCTGCCTGCGGCTGTGTACTTGATGGCGTTGTCCACTAAATTCCGCAGGACGCGTTCGATCAGGAAAGGGTCAGTTACGGCCACGGCATCATCGACATCCAGCAAGAGTGCCAATTGTTTGGCCGCGGCTTTGGGCTGATACTCGCTGACGATATTTTCAACCAGGGGTTTGACCCGAGTGGCTACCCAATTGGCTTGAACGGCACCGGCATCCAGCCGGGACAGATCCAGTAATCCACCGAATAGCCGATTCAGCGAGTCGGCAGAGTGTCGAATGTGTTGCACAAAGATCTGTCGCTGTTCTGCCGAGGCGGTATCCAATAAGCCTGAGAACAGTACCAATGCATGTAGCGGTTGTCGCAAATCGTGGCTGGCGGCGGCGAGAAAGCGGGTTTTCATCAGGTTGGCCTGCTCTGCCTGGCGTAATGCGGCCTCCGCATTCTGTTTTTCCTGCTCCAGCCGCTTGGCAGATGCTGCATGCTGTTTTTCAACGGCAAGCTCAGCTTGCAGGCATTGGTTTTCATAGCGCGCGCTGACCGCCGCATCAAAGGCTTGCTTGATCTGTCGTGACAAGCGCAGCAGTAGCACCAGTAACCCCACTAGGGCGAAACCGATGGGAGCCCCATTCCAGCCAGTGTGGAACCAATAAGTGGCGGCAGACATCAAGTTGATACTGGTGCTGACTGCAGAGGTCGGGAAATGGCTGGAGGCGTTGACCAGTGCTGTGACGGCATACATGCTCTGCAACAGGGTGACCAGGAAGAGGATTTTTTCATCCGGTAAGCCCAGCCCCAACCACCAAACACCACTGCCGACTATAAGTGCGTTGCAGATCGCCAAGATCAGCAAACTGCGCTGCGCCAATACGATTTCATGTTCGTTCCCTTGCTCGATGCGTGTCAGCAATTTTTTGCAAGCCACTGGGGCAAAGAACCAAACAATCGCCAGTGGTACCATCCAGGCGCAAACCTGCCACCACGGCGCCATGATCGAGAAAGTAGCCACGATGATTGTTGCCAGAATCAGCACGACAGGTCGCATCGACATGATCTGTCGTAGTCGAAGCCGCGCAGACTCTCTGGCCGATTCCACCGCCAGCCGACCACGTTCAGCCAGTCGTTTTGCCCAGTAGGCAGATCTGATCAAGGCACCGAAGTTTGACCGCTGGATCTGACTGTCCATGTGCTAGACCACACATCTACGCGATTGCTTGATCACGGTGTCAATCCCAACTTGTTCAGCTGGCTCCATACCCCAATCAACATCCATCATGTCGCCTTTCCTGATAAGGCCCCTTTCGGGCCCGGCAGTCTTGCTCGATCTGTTGACACCACTTGGCAGCGGATGGGCTGACCGATCCGCTGCTTGATTTGTCCACATTGTTGTATGGTGATGTGATGGCCTGTTGCTTTGAATGGGAAACAGGTGATCAGTCACCGTGTGTTTGCTTTGTCACAAGTACAAACAGGCATTGTATTGCGATGTGGGAAATGTAGGTAGTGATTATGGATAGGCAAAATTAAGGCTGTTGCGGCTTACCAGGGGATTGAGCGGCAACGGGATCGGGGTGAGGTGCCGCCCGATCCGGCCCAGGATATGGTGATGAGGAAGTGCAATACGCCAGCTCAAAGCCAGCGTATTGCGGCCCATGGGGAGTCGATCCAATGATCTGCCCACCGCGTCTGGCGGGGAGCAATGATTCGGTATGGGGCGAACCCCACCCATGGTTTCAACGGACGACCAAGCCACCCAGGGCAAGTTGATCCTTCAGCCGTTCACCTGCCTCCTTTGCCAATTGCTCATTAGCATAGGGGCCGATCTGCAGGCGGAACACACCCTCTTTGGAGACGATGTTCACCTTGTCATCCGTGGCTTCTTGCCAACCTGTCAACAGCTTGGTCCGTAGGGATTCAGCGTTGACTTTGTTTTTGAATGCGCCAACCTGTAGAAAGACATTGGCTGCGGTCGCCATGTCGTCAGGTTGCGCACCAGCTGGGCCGCTGGCAGGGGGCAATGGCCCCGACTCCAAGGGCGGCGGATCATTCAATGCTGCCACTGTCGTCTGCACGGCACTGTCCGCAGGTGCTTTTGCACCGGGGCCTTGGGGCAATTCCCCCCGGCTGGCCAGTTCAGCGATCTGCTCGGTGGTGATCGCCTCGACTTCTACCGTGGCACGGCCCTTGCCCGCATAACCCAGCCGATGGGCCGCAGCGTACGAGAGATCCATCAGCCGCCCTTTGTGGAAAGGGCCACGGTCATTGATCCGGACAATGATGGATCTACCGTTTTCAAGGTTGGTGACCCTGGCATAGCTCGGAATCGGCAGTGTTGGGTGGGCCGCACTCAGTCCCAGCATATCGTAAAGCTCGCCCGAGCTGGTTCGCTTGCCATGGAACTTGCGCCCATACCAGGATGCTGTCCCTTGTGCCTTGTACGGTTTGCGTTCCAGATCCGGCACATAGTTTTCGCCAAAGCGGTTATACGGGCGATTGGCGAATTTATGCAGTGGCTCATCCTTGGGCTTGGGCTCTGGAATCCGATCCAGATCCACCGCGATGGTGTCCGGTGGACCATCATCCTTGTAGTATGCCCCACCATTCTTACCTGGCTTGATTGGTTGTGTAGCCGTCACCGTGGGGGGCTTGGCATTGTTGTCATTGGGTGTCACCGCGATGGGCGGTGTTTTGCCTTGATGCTGCACTGGGCCACTCAGGCTTGTACAGGCTTGGATCAAGGCTGCAGCCAAACAGATCAAGATATAACTTAACCAATGTTCAGCTGGTGTGCGTTTCAACTTGGCAAAAAAAGTCCGAGCAATCACGCGAATCCTCCGTTCGTCAAAATACAGCTGGTTGGCGAATTAGTTGGACGGTGGTGTCCGGGTCAACGAGGGTGCAAACAGTGATGCACCGTGACCGAAGTACCGGGATTTCCAGCACAAACAGGCTGGGTAGCCCATACAAAGCGATGTTTCAGCCTAACTGAAAAACCGTAAGAGAATCATAGGGATTAATAACGGACAGGATTGTTTCACAAACGCGCAAATACGGCAAGTGTTTGATTTTATGTGAATGTCTAAATGGCGTTGGAGGCCTGATCCTACCTAGCTTTGCAACATTTTTCGGTGGGAATGGATACTCATCAGAATGCCAAAACCCAGGCTCAGCGTGACCAATGCGGTTCCACCATAGCTGACCATGGGTAAGGGTACGCCCACGACTGGGAGGATGCCGGAGACCATTCCCATATTTACAAAGGCGTATGTAAAGAAGCTGAGGGCGATTGATCCTGCCAGTAATCGACCGAATAGATTGGCTGCACGGGCTGAAATGTACAGCCCTCGGCCAATGATAGCCAGATACAAGATCAACAATAGGCAATTGCCGACCAGTCCGAATTCCTCTGCAAAAACGGCGAAGATGAAGTCGGTGGTTCGCTCGGGGATGAAATCCAGGTGCGTCTGGGTGCCGGCAAGCCAGCCTTTGCCAAATATGCCGCCAGAGCCGATTGCAATGGTGCCTTGGATCGTGTGGTAGCCATCTCCCAGTGGATCGGCCATGGGATCGATCATGGTGGCCACCCGACGACATTGGTAGTCATGGAACAGTTGGATGCAGAGATCCCAATGGGTGACGAAATAGATGCCGCTTACCCCGGCCAGTACCAACCCCAGCACGACATACCAGGACAGACCAGCCAAGAACAGGATATAGAAACTGGCCGCCCCGACCAGGATGGCGGTTCCCAAGTCAGGCTGTTTCAGAATCAATGCCACCGGGAGCAACATGATGATCGTTGCAATTAGGAAGTCCTTGATTTTCAAGGAGGCTTCTCGTCGATCGAAATACCAGGCCAGCATCATCGGCATGGCAATTTTCATGATTTCGGATGGTTGGATGCGGGTCACTCCGATGTGTAGCCAGCGGCGGGCGCCGTTGACCACATCTCCAGCCACGGCAACGCCAATCAGCAATATGAAGCCTAACAAATACAGGGGGGGGGCGAACAGCATCATCCGTTGTGGTGAGATATTGGCCGCCACCCACATGACGGTCACCGCAACCGACATATTGGTCAGCTGCGCGATGATTTTGTCTGTGCTTTGATTGGATGCAGAGTACAAGGCGACCAGATTGACTGAAATCAGAATGGTGCCCAGGATCAGCAGCGGGCCATCCAGATGCATGACCAGGCGTCTCCAGATCTGTTTCAAGTCGATCTTCATCGGTTCAATCACTTTCTACAGCAGCTTCTGCTGCTGGCTCTGTCGATTTCTTGCCTGCCAGATAGTAATCGAGCACCTGGCGTGCAATCGGGGCGGCGGCTTGCGCACCAAACCCGCCATTCTCGACCAGTACCACCAGGGCGATCTTCGGTTTGTCGAGTGGTGCAAAGACCATGTACCAGGCGTGATCTCGCAGATGCTCTTTGGTGGCGGAGGCAATATATTTCGCACCCTTCAGGTTGAATACCTGAGCTGTTCCGGTCTTGCCGGCTGCGATGTATGGTGCGCCACGGAATACAGTAGCGCCGGTTCCGTCTGTGTTGACGCCGGCCAGGGCACGTTTCACCACATCCAGATTGGCACGTTTCAGTGGAATCGTGGCCATCGGCTTGGGTTCGACCGCGACTTTCTGTTGGCTGACGCTGTTTTCAACAAAGCGGACGATATGGGGTTTGAAGGTGACGCCGTTGTTGGCCAGTATCGCAGTGGCTTGCGCCAGCTGCATGGGGGTGTAGTTGTTGTAGCCTTGGCCAATCGAGACGCTCACGGTATCGCCCAGCAGCCATTTCTGTTGCTCGCGTTTTTTGAAGCGTTTGGCTTTCCATTCGCGTGAGGGTAGGACGCCTGTTTTCTCGCCCTCGATGTCGATACCGGTCTTTTGGCCAAAGCTGAACTGTTTCATGAATTGAGCAATGTTATCGATGCCCAGGTCATTGGCCAGCATGTAGTAATAGGTGTCACACGACACGACGATGGAGCGGTACAAGTCCACGTAGCCGTGCCCCCCCGCTTTGTCATCCCGGAAGCGGTGCGTGCCCAGGACAAAAAAGCCGGGGTCGAAGAATGCTTGATGCGGTGTCCGCTTGTTGTATTCCAGCGCGGCGAGCGCCATAAAGGGCTTGAAGGTTGAGCCTGGCGGGTAGGTGCCCTGCAAGGCCCGGTTGTTGAGTGGCCGGTCTGGTGATTCGTTCAGCTCTTTCCACGACTGTGGGTCAATGCCGTCCACAAACAGATTGGGGTCATACCCAGGCTGTGACACCAAGGCCAGTACGCCCCCTGTTTCTGGCTCGATGGCCACCAAGGCTCCACGGCGACTTCCAAAGGCTTTCTCGGCGACTTTTTGCAGCTCGATGTCAACAGACAAGACAAGGTTGTTGCCTGCAACCGGGGCTTTGGTGCGTAAGGTGCGCACTGCACGGTTCGATGCGTCGGTTTCGACCTCGGCATAACCTGTCACGCCATGCAGCTCGCGCTCGTAACTCTGCTCGACGCCTGCTTTGCCGATATGATCCGTGCCCTTGTAATCACGCTCTTCATCCCGTGCTTTGATCCGCTCCAGGTCTTGGGTGTTGATCCGCCCGATGTAGCCAAGAAAGTGTGAGCCGACTTCGCCTTGTGGGTATTGTCGGAATAGGCGAGCGTTGATTTCCACGCCAGGAAACCGCCAGCGGTTGGCAGCAAATTTGGCGACCTCTTCGTCAGTCAGGCGGACTTTGATCGGCAGGCTGGCAAAATGCTTGTTCTCGTCCTTGAGCTTGTTGAAGCGTTTTCGATCCTTGGGGGTGATCTCAACCAGGGTGGATAGTCCGTCGATGGTCTCATCCAGATTGCTGACCTTGCTGGGCGTGATTTCGAGTGTGTAAGCCGAGTAATTGTTGGCCAGCACTACACCGTTCCGGTCAAAGATCAGGCCGCGTGTCGGGGGCACTGGCAGGATGCTGATACGGTTCGATTCCGCCAAGGTCTGATAGTGTTCATGTTGCAGTATCTGCAGCCAGACGAATCGGGCGACCAGGCCACCAAATGCGACCAATACCACCACCACCGCCACCAACAGGCGAAGCTGGAACCGGTTGCGCTCGCCCGCGCGGTCCTTAAGTACTGCTGGACGATTCATACCGATCTTTGACAGCACGCCGTTGGGGTAACTGCAGTGCGCTGACGCACAATGGCCATAGCAGCGCCCCTGCCAGGCTGGACACGAAATACCCGAGGCCGATGAAGCTGGCGCCACCGACCATACGCAGCAATACCATCATCACCTGAGCAAGCAACAGCAAAATGAAGACATGAGCGGCCTGCTGCCAGACGTTTTGCATGGACAGGCGCCGTGAGAACTGGATGGACAGGAAGCTCACCACGACATACGCCAGCGCATGTTGACCGAATACATTGGCATCTGCGATGTCCATCACCAAACCGAACAGAAATGCAAAACTGAGGCCGATCTTGCGTGGCTGGTGTGAACACCAGTAGATCAACAACAGCAGAATGAAGTCGGGGTGGATGGTCAGTGCCTTGTTATTCCATGGGATGAAATTCAAGGTAAACGCGATGATGAATGTCAGACTGATCCACCCGTTGCTGACCGGTCTGAGTATCTGGCGCGGTGTCATGGAAATCGGCATTCAATGGCCTCCTCGACGTGGCTTTTTCTTGCCTTCCTGAGGCTCCTCGGGCTCAGGTGGTGGCGGAATATCCCGCTTTTCCTTCAATATCAATAGATAACGATGCTTTTCGACATTGCCGGCTGGGCGGCATACGATACGGGCAAAATTGGATGCGCCACTCTTATCGACAGTTTGCACGATTGCAACTGGCAAACCTGGCGGGTAGGTGCCATCGATACCGGAAGTCACCAATATGTCACCCACTTGTATATCGGCATTCAATGGCAGGAACCGTACCTCCAGCTCAGTGGCCTGACCGGTGCCGAACACCACCGCCCGCAAGCCGTTACGCTGAATCTGCACAGGAACGGGCTGCCCTTTTTCTGTCAGCAGTGTGACTTCGCTCACCAACTCGTGGACGCGCGTGACCTGCCCAAGTACACCTGCGTCGTCGATCACCGGCTGGCCGGTCACGACAGCATCATGGGTGCCTCGGTTGACAATCACCTTCCGTGTGAAAGGGTCTCGTCCTGTGTAAAGGATTTCAGCAAACATGGTTTGACCAGGCAGCAGATTAGCTGAGCCCAGCAGCCCGCGCAGCCGATCATTCTCCGCTTGCAACTCGCGCATTCTCAACAGCTGAGCATTGGCCTCCAGCTGCTGATTGTGTAAACGCTCGTTCTCAGAGCGAAGCCGTGCTTGGTCGGAAAGGAAATCGGAGAGTCGATGTGCGGCAGTGATCGGCGTGGTCGCCACGACCTGTAATGGATATAGCAGTACCGATACTTTCTCCCGGACTACGTCCAATACACGATATCGGCTGTCGATGATCAACAGGGCCAACGACAACAGACCATAGATGATCAGTTTGGTCTTGGGGCTGATGCCCCGAATGAAGAACGGTGGTGCCTGATGCTCCATATCCGCCCGCTTGCGCCCCTACGTATCGAATGCTGCCTAAAGACAAGGCCCGCGCAGGCAGAGCTGGGCGGGCTGATATGATGATAAGACGTGGAACGGTCAGTCGTTGGTGAAAATACTGCCGACTGTATCCATTTTCTCCAGCGCCTTACCTGACCCACGCACCACACATGTCAGTGGATCGTCTGCGACGATGACCGGCAGGCCGGTTTCTTCCATCAACAGGCGGTCCAGATCACGTAACAGCGCCCCACCACCGGTCAGGACCATGCCTTTCTCGGCAATGTCTGCACCCAACTCCGGAGGCGTTTGTTCCAGGGCCTGTTTGACTGCGGAAACGATCTGATTGAGCGGTTCAGTCAAGGCTTCCAGGATCTCATTGGATGAGATGGTGAAGGAACGGGGAATCCCTTCGGCCAGGTTACGACCTTTCACTTCCATTTCCCGCACTTCCGCACCTGGGAAGGCTGAGCCAATGCGCTTCTTGATCTCTTCGGCAGTGGTTTCACCGATCAGCATGCCGTAATTGCGGCGGATATAGTTGATGATGGATTCATCGAACTTATCGCCACCCACCCGCACCGAGCTGGCGTAAACGATACCGCCCAGCGAGATCACGCCGACCTCGGTGGTGCCGCCACCGATATCGACCACCATAGAACCCGTGGGCTCTTCAACCGGCAGACCGGCCCCCATCGCGGCGGCCATTGGCTCCTCGATCAATGCAACTTTACGGGCACCTGCACCCAACGCCGACTCCTTGATGGCACGGCGCTCCACCTGGGTCGAGCCGCAAGGCACGCAGATCACGATACGAGGGCTGGGAGAAAACAACTTGGAAGGACTGACTTTACGGATGAACTGCTTGAGCATCTGCTCGGTGATGGTGAAATCGGCAATCACACCATCTTTCATTGGGCGGATTGCGGAGATCGAGCCAGGGGTACGCCCCAGCATCTTTTTTGCCTCCAGACCGACTGCCAGGATATGTTTCTTGGCATTGGGGCCGCCTTCCTGCAGGATCGACACCACGGATGGCTCATCCAGCACTATGCCTTTGCCCAGCACATAGATCAGAGTGTTGGCCGTACCGAGGTCAATCGCCAAATCATTCGAGAAGTAACCGCTAAAAGAACGCAACATGACAAAATTCCGAGATTAACTGGTCGCAATCAAAGCCTGCGGGCGTTGCTATGACGCCATCAGGCGACATTCGGTTCAACGGCCGAGAGAATTCCTGTTTTCTGTAACTTGAGGCCAACCACCCCATGAATGCACCATTATAGGTGTTGAAGCGAGCGAGCGGCTCGCGGGGTGGCGGCACTTGAGTATCGGGCGCTATCGGCAGGCCTTACAGCCACACCAACAGAGCCTAGGCACTTGGGGCCTGCAAGCGGTGTATGATACCTTAGCACCGGTGAACAATTAAAGCTGTATTGAGAGGAATTTATGTCGCTTTCGCTCGACGATGTGAAGCGCATCGCCAATTTGTCGCGACTTGATGTAAGCGATGCCGAGGCAGAACAAGTCCTGGCCAAGCTCAACGGCATTTTTGGCTTGATTGAGGAAATGCGCGCCGTGGACACCACAGGCGTGGCGCCAATGAGTCACGCGCAAGACGTTTACCTGCGTCTGCGGGAGGATGTCGTGACGGAGACAGATCGTCGGGATGCATTCCAGGCGGTCGCGCCACAAACCGAGGCGGGCTTGTATCTGGTGCCCAAGGTCATCGAATAACCGTAGTGTTGACTTTCTGCCAGGCTTTTCTGTCTCCCTGGCAAGGCGGTGCATGGCTCTGAGTGCCTATCACCCACACCAAGACAACGTATTTGTCAGCCGCGCTGCTTGTGCCATGTGATTGCCAGGCTGCGCGCTATTGATAAAGAACACAGCATGATTGAATCCAGTCTCAAACAACTCTCGACGGCCTTGCAGGCCAAACAGCTCTCCAGTGTCGAACTGACCAGGCTGTACTTGGATCGCATTTCCAGCCTGAACCCGACATTGAATGCCTTCATTACGGTTGATCCTGACAAATCACTGGCCATGGCCGCCGCTGCCGATGCACGTATTGCCGCAGGTCAGGCAGGCCCGTTGACTGGGGTGCCCATTGCACACAAGGACATTTTCTGTACGGAAGGCTGGCTGACCTCGGCGGGCTCCAAGATCCTGTCCAACTTTGTCTCACCCTACAATGCCCACGTGATCGAGCAATTCAATGCTGCAGGCAGCGTGATTCTGGGCAAATTGAACATGGACGAGTTCGCCATGGGCTCCTCCAATGAGAACAGCTATTACGGCCCGGTGAAAAATCCGTGGGATCTGCAGGCTGTGCCGGGTGGCAGCTCGGGTGGCTCAGCTGCGGCGGTGGCGGCGCGTCTTGCCCCTGCGGTCACCGCAACCGATACCGGCGGCTCGATTCGCCAGCCGGCGGGTTTTTGCGGTGTGACTGGCATCAAACCTACGTATGGCAATGTGTCGCGTTACGGCATGATTGCCTTTGCATCCAGCTTGGATCAAGGCGGGCCGATCGCCAAGACAGCCGAAGACTGCGCTTTGTTGTTGAATGTCATGGCAGGCTTTGATGCACGCGATGCGACTAGCCTGGATCGTCCTAAGGAGGACTACACCCGTGACCTGGCGCAGCCGTTGACTGGTTTGAGGATAGGCTTGCCGAAAGAGTATTTTGGCGATGGGCTGTCAAATGATGTGGCTGCTGCAATCGACACAGCGATCGGTGAATTCAAGAAGTTGGGTGCCGAAGTGGTGGAGGTCAGCCTGCCACGCAGCCGTTTGGCGATTGCTGCGTATTATGTGATTGCCCCTGCCGAGGCATCCAGCAACCTGTCGCGTTTCGATGGCGTGCGTTATGGGCGCCGTGCGGCTGAGTATACCGACCTGAACGACATGTATAAGAAGTCGCGTGCCGAAGGCTTTGGCACAGAGGTCAAGCGCCGCATCCTGACTGGTACTTACGTGCTGTCGCATGGTTATTACGATGCGTATTACATCAAGGCGCAACAGCTGCGTCGCCTGATTGCCAACGATTTTCAGGATGCCCTGAAGCAATGTGATGTGATCATGGGGCCAGTCGCCCCCACCGTGGCGTGGAATCTGGGTGAGAAAGCTGACGACCCGGTAGCCATGTATCTGGCGGATATCTACACGCTGGCGATCAATCTGGCGGGCCTGCCTGGCATGAGCATTCCTGTGGGTTTCGGTGCGAAGCACCGCCCGGTGGGTCTGCAGATCATCGGCAATTATTTTGCTGAAGCCAAGATGCTGAACATCGCTCATCAGTACCAGCAGGCGACCGACTGGCATCTGCAAGCACCAGCGCTGTAATCGGGAGCCGCCATGACGCTACAGACCTGGCTTGCTTTCTTTGTCGCCTGCTGGTTGATCAGCCTGTCGCCTGGCGCGGGGGCGATCAAGGCGATGAGCACCGGTATGCGTTATGGCTACCGCAAGGGGTTGTATAACATTTTGGGCTTGCAACTGGGCGTGTTGTTCCTGATTGCGATTGTGGCAATCGGGTTGGGCGCCTTGCTGGCAGCCAGCACACTTGCCTTCAATGTTATCAAGTGGTTTGGCGTGGTGTACCTGATCTGGCTAGGCATTCAGCAATGGCGGGCTGAAGCCACCCCGATGGTGTTCGAGTCAGATCATGGCGCTTCGCCTCGGCAGTTGATATTGGAAGGGTTTCTGGTCAATGCCAGCAACCCGAAGGGCATCATCTTCATGCTGGCGGTGCTGCCCCAGTTCATCAACCCCCATGCCCCACAGTTACCGCAATATCTGATTTGCGCTGCCAGCCTGACTTTTACGGATCTGGTCGTGATGAGCGGCTACACCTTGCTGGCATCGAAAGTATTGAGCGCATTGCGTGAAGCGCACCATGTGAAATGGTTGAACCGCACCTTTGGCGCCCTGTTCATTGGCGCTGGAGCTTTGCTGGCAGCCTTCAAACGCAGTGCATGAACCCATTGAACCGACATTGAGAACACAATCATGAAGTGGGAAGTCGTTATCGGTCTGGAAGTCCATACCCAGCTCTCGACCCAATCCAAAATCTTTTCCGGTAGTTCGACCGCTTTTGGTGCCGAGCCTAACCGCCAAGCCAGTGCGGTGGATATCGCACTGCCAGGCGTGCTACCCGTTTTGAATCGTGGCGCGGTGGAGCGTGCCATCCAGTTCGGGCTGGCGATTGGCGCCAAGATCAATCAAAAATCGATCTTCGCCCGTAAGAATTACTTCTACCCTGACTTGCCAAAAGGCTACCAGATCAGCCAGTTTGAGCTGCCGGTGGTTGAAGGGGGCTCGTTGACCATTCAGGTTGGCGATCAGGAAAAAACCATCAACCTGACCCGTGCGCATCTGGAAGAGGATGCAGGGAAGAGCCTGCACGAAGACTTCCATGGTATGTCCGGCATTGACCTGAACCGTGCCGGTACGCCGTTGCTGGAGATTGTCTCCGAACCGGAAATGCGGTCCGCCGCTGAAGCCGTGGCCTATGCCAAACAGCTGCACAGCCTGGTGACCTGGTTGGGTATTTGCGATGGCAATATGCAGGAAGGTAGCTTCCGAGTGGATGCCAACGTGTCGGTTCGCCCTGAAGGCCAACAGGAATTCGGCACCCGCCGTGAGATCAAAAACCTGAACAGTTTCAAGTTTTTGCAACAGGCCATCGAATACGAAGTGGACTGGCAGATCAACGAAATCGAAGATGGCAGGAAGATCGTGCAGGCCACCGTGCTGTTTGACCCAGCCACGGGTAAGACACGCATGATGCGTACCAAAGAGGACGCGCACGATTATCGTTATTTCCCTGATCCCGATCTGCTGCCCTTGTATATCGATGATGCCTGGATCGAGCGCACCAAGGCCGGCATGCCCGAGTTGCCTGCCGCCATGAAGCAACGTTTCATGTCGCAATACGGCCTGCCTGCCTACGATGCGACCACGTTGACCGCCACCAAAGCCATGGCTGCCTTCTTTGAGGCGACCGTGGCTGCAGGCGCTGATGCCAAGTTGGCTGCCAACTGGCTGATGGGTGAAGTCTCTGCCAACCTCAATCGTGAAGAGAAGGAATTGGCTGATTGCCCGCTGACACCAGCGATGTTGGCTGGCTTGATCAAGCGTATCAGCGACGGCACCATCTCCAACAAGATTGCGAAGGATGTGTTTGGCGCCATGTGGGCGGGCGAGGGTGAGGCTGATGCCATCATCGATGCCAAGGGCTTGAAACAGGTGACTGACACCGGGGCCATCGAAGCCATCATTGATGAAGTCCTGGCTGCCAATGCGAATATGGTTGCCGAGTTCAAATCAGGTAAAGAGAAGGCATTCAACGCGCTGGTCGGGCAAGTGATGAAGGCCAGTAAGGGCAAAGCCAACCCGGCACAGGTCAATGAGCTGATGAAGAAAAAGCTCAGTTGATGAAGCCGCAGTTGAAGCAAAAAACGCCGGTCAACGGCGTTTTTTGTTATGTGGCGGACACCACCACATGCATCAGAAGCGGATATGCAGGGCGCGATAGAGTGGCGCCAGTGTCCAGGCGGGCGCAATGAGCAGGAACTGCAGATCCTGCAAAAACGATGGTTTTTTCCCTTCGATCGCATGGCCGATGAACTGGCCGATCCAGGCCAGCACAAAGATCACGATGGACAGTTGCAGGATATCGACCCCTGCCAGCTGGAGCCAGCCCAACAGTGCCAGATTGGCGATACACATCAATGCCATGCCGACGGCCATAGGCCTGGACAATCGCAGATAGAACCCAAGCCCGAGCAGGAAAACGACGGTCGCCAGGTTGCCATAGCCCACTCCGCCCATCGAGATTGATGATCGGATGGCATCAGGCACTGGCAACATCCAGAACAGACCAAACACGGTGAAGACGATCGTTGGCACGCAGATTTTATGGATGAGTATATTGATAGGGTGCTGATGACTTTCGCCATAGCGGGCCAGCCAGTCTTGCAGGCTCATGGTCATTCTCCTAAACAGATTGCCCCGTGATTATCAAGCGCGTGCTTGATGCGTGCTTGATCTGATAACCTGTGGAATTGACTTCACGGAAACAGCGTATTTGGCGCAGATATGCCTACACTGATCACCCCTACCGTCGCCTTTAGCTGGGTACATGGCATTTTGGATGCTGCCGCTATGCAGGGCGTGCCGCAGCGGCATTTGGCAGATCTTGCCGGGGTGCCGGTGACATCTCCCGCCCATGGTCGGTTGCCGATCGATCAGGTGGTCAGGCTGTGGCGGCTGGCAGCCGAGCTGAGTGGTGATGCGCTGTTCGGCTTGCACATGGGCGAACACATCAAACCTGCCAGCTTCAATGTGGTCGCCTTCACGCTATTGTCTGCCGCCAATCTCCGGGCTGCCATCCGCCACATGCAGCGCTACCAGCGCTTGATCAGCGACGCGGCACGCCTGCAATTGTTGGAGGGAGATGAAATCAGCTGGTTGGTGTATCACCCCCAGCCTGGTGTGCTGGCCTTTTCGCCGCATCAGGTGGAAGCCGCGTTGGCCACAGTTCTCACCGCTGGTCGCTGGATTTTGAATCGACCGCTGGTTCCGCTACAGGTCCGGTTCCGTCATACAGCCCTGGGCTCATCGAGTGAATACCGCCGTGTATTGGGTTGTGATCCTGGCTTTGAAGCATCGTTTGATGGTATTGCCCTCTCGACAGCTCAATTGGAACAAGCGTTGCCAGCCGCCGACCCCATGCTGTTCCAGCTTCATCAACGCTTTGCCGAGCAGCACTTGTCCAACCTGGATCAACATGAGCCTTGGGCGAGTCGTACCCGATATGCGCTGATGGCCTGCTTGGCGCAAGGTGTCTTGGATCGGGAAGCCGTCGCTGCCGCCATGGGCTTGACCGGCAAGCAGCTGCAACACCGCTTGGCGCAAGAACAGGCCAGCTTTTCGGCGGTATTGGACATGGCCCGGCGTGATTTGGCCCTGGAATGGGTCAAGCAGCGTACCGAGCCATTGGCGGCGCTGGCGGATCGGCTGGGCTTTGCTGAGCAAAGCGTATTCAATCGGGCGTTCCGACGGTGGACAGGGCTGACCCCAGGCGCGTATCGTGATCAGTCCCGATCACTTGCTGATGAAAGCTAGCCCATGGAAGACAGAATGAACGAGCTGGAGATCAAACTCAGCTTTCAGGAAGACCTGCTCGATACCTTGAACGAAACCGTTGTCCTGCAACAGCAGCAGCTCGATAGCTTGCAACGGCAGTTTCAACTGCTCTATCAGGAGCTTCGTACCATGAAAGACCAGGTTGGCGAAGGCCGTCCACCCGCCAATGATCCCCCGCCCCATTATTGATGACGGGGGCCAGGGTGGTCTGGGTTGCATTGACATGGTTTCATGATCTTGGCCCAGTCAACTGGGCCGGTCTGGATGCCACAGGTGCTGTGTAGCAGGCCATGAAATCATGTCGGCGGAGCTTGGCTTGGATCGGTGGTGGTCAGGCCGACAGACTGGCTTCAATCCCCCATCAGCTTCAGCCGCATCTCAGCGCGTGCTTGGCGGCGTTTTTCCACGTCGAGTTCCATCAGTGCTTCCTCTGCATAGCGGACGTGGGTGCCGCTGGCTTGACGGGCAGCCACTGGGTCGCGATCCATGATGGCTTGGAAGATGGCGGCGTGCTGGGCCATGATGGTGTCGCGCGTGGTGTGGCGGGTATACAGCCCACCCAGATTGGTCACCACATTGTGTCTCAGCAAGCCAAACAGCCCTCGGATGGTATGCAGAAAGACCACGTTCTGGCTGGCCTCTGCGATCGCCAAGTGAAATCCGGCGTCTGCTTCGGCCTCCTGGGCATGATCCGCTGAGCGGTAGGTAGTCTGGAGTTGTTCGTAGGCATGGCTGATATTCGCACGATCTGCTTCAGTGGCGCGTTCGGCGGCATAGTAGGCCATGGCTGTCTCGATGGTGTGGCGGAACTCCAATAGATCGAAATGCACGGTGGCATCCTGCTGCATCAACGCCAGCAGAGGGTCGTACCAGGTTGCGCCCAGGCCGGTGCTGACGTAATTTCCCCCGCCTTGGCGGCTGCGGATCAGCCCTTTGGCCACGAGCTTCTGGATGGCCTCACGGACTGAGGGGCGCGACACGCCAAATTGCTCGGCCAAGTGGCGCTCGGCGGGCAGTCGCTGATTTTCTTTCAGGACACCTTCCAAAATCATTCTTTGCAGACGTTCGACGATTTCGTCCGCGACACGGCGTGGTTTGATTTCTTGAAACATGCGTCACCTGAAAATTGGTCATACCAATTAACTGAACTCGATGCGATTGTGCCCGACAACAGGTTTGCCACCCTGCAAGGGGTATCACTCGATGCTATCTGGCCAGCTTGGCCTTCGCAGGTGGAAATGGGCACCACATTGACGATAACACATTGTTCAGGCTCGCTTGGCGGAATCATGCGTATCAATCAGTTGGGTGGAAGTCGTTTCGCGTGTGCCTGTGTCTTGACAGCGTGCAGCGCATTGTGTCGAATGAACTGTCAGTCGTATAAATTGGTATGACCAATAGGCCGGGATTGATCAGCTTCATGAAGGAGTTGGAATGCAGGATGTGTGTGCAAAGCAGGTTTATCTATTCGGCACCTGCTTGGTGGATGTGTTCTTCCCGCAGGCCGGGATGGATGCCCTGGCCTTGATCGAACAGGCCGGGGTGCGGGTACATTTTCCGGATGCCCAATCTTGCTGCGGACAACCTGCCTATACCAGCGGCTACCCCGATGAAGCCCGCCGGGTTGCCTGGTCACAGATCAGGCTGTTTCCAAACGATTGGCCGATCATTGTGCTGTCCGGCTCGTGTGCGGGCATGATGAAACATCATTACCCGAAGTTGTTTGAGCGTGGCACCACGCAATGGGCTGCAGCCCAGGATGTCAGCCGTCGTGTTGTCGAGCTGACCGACTATCTGGTGAACGATCTGGATATCCAGCTTAACGATCTTGGCCCCGCCATCAAGGTTGCATTGCATACGGCCTGCTCGGCCCGCCGTGAAATGGAGACTTTGCAGTGTGGGCTGGCACTGCTTGATCGGCTGCGTCATGTGCAATTGATGAATCATGAAAGGGAAGCGGAATGCTGTGGTTTTGGTGGTACGTTTTCCATCAAGCACCCGGCCATCTCGGCGGCCATGGTGGCTGACAAGGTGCAAGCCCTGCTGGATTGTGGCGCCCAGCAGCTTGTCAGCGCCGATTGTGGCTGCTTGCTGAACATCAATGGGGCTTTGGCTCATCGGGGTGAGGCATTGCAGGGCGAACACATCATCAGCTTTGTGCGGCGGCGCTGTGAGGGCGGGGTATGAGGACTGCAGCGCAACCCACTGCGACTGGGCTGGAGGCCGCGCAGCCTGTCGTTGTCACGCAAAGCCCATTCAAAGAGCGTGCCCAGGCAGCCCTGTGCGATCGCTCGCTGCGGCAGAGTTTCCGTGGTGCGATGGATTTTCTGACCGCCAAACGCGCAGGTGTATTCGATGACCCGGCAGAGTGGCAGGCGCTCAGTCAGCTGGGCGAGCATATTCGTCAGCGTGCTTTATCAAAGCTGCCGGATCTGCTGGAACAACTGGAACACCGCTGCCAGCAGAACGGTATCCATGTGCATTGGGCGGAATCCACCGAGCAAGCCAATCAAGTGGTGCATGGCATTCTGGCCCAACATCAGGCGACGCAGGTGGTCAAAGGCAAATCGATGGTCAGTGAAGAGATGGCGCTGAACCATTATCTGGCTGAGCGTGGCGTGGCGTGTCTGGAATCAGACATGGGGGAATACATTGTGCAACTGGCAGGGGAGACGCCATCGCACATCATCATGCCCGCCATCCACAAAAGCAAGGCCCAGATTGCCGCGCTGTTTGCTGAGCACCTGCCGGGCGTGCCCTACACCGAAGATGTCGATGCACTGATCCAGATAGGGCGACAGGTATTACGGCAGAAGTTTCTGGACGCGGAAGTGGGCATCTCTGGTGTGAATTTTGCCGTGGCGGAGACAGGCACCCTGTGTCTGGTCGAGAACGAAGGCAATGGCCGGATGTGCACCACTGTGCCCAAGGTACATATTGCCGTGATGGGTATCGAGAAAGTGGTCGAAAAGCTGATCGATGTCGCGCCGCTCTATAGCCTGCTGACCCGCTCGGCCACTGGGCAGATCGTCAGTACCTACCTGAATCTGATCAACGGCCCAAGGCGACCGGGTGAGCTGGATGGCCCGCAGGAAGTCCATCTGGTGTTGCTGGACAATGGCCGCAGCCAAGCCTTTGCCGACACGCAGCTGCGGGCCACTTTGCAGTGCATCCGCTGCGGGGCCTGCATGAATCATTGCCCTGTCTACGCCCGCATAGGTGGCCATGCGTATGGCACGGTCTACCCTGGCCCGATCGGTCAGATCATCTCGCCGCATCTGCTGGGTTTACAAGCGACACCGGCTTTGCCGGGGGCATCGTCACTGTGTGGGGCGTGCGGCGATGTGTGCCCGGTCAAGATCCCGATTCCAGCCTTGCTCACCCGATTACGTACCGAAGCCGCCCGCCCAGCCAACGAGCAGCCGCATGCCATGCGTGGCCAGGGTGCCAATGCCAACCTGCGTGAACGTCAGTTGTGGCGTTGGTGGCGCTGGCTGAATACCTCGCCCATAGCCTATCGCTTGCTGACGTGGTTGTTAAGCCGTGCACGACATCACCTGCCCAAGCAGCTCAAGCCCTGGACACAAGTGCGCACCCTGCCCAGGCCCGCGCCCAAGACTCTGCATGAGTTGATGCGGCAACGTACCGGGAGAACATCGTGAGCGCCAAGGCCAATATTTTGCAGGCGTTACGCCAAGGCTTGGCGAATGCGCCAGGCCCGCTGGGCGACAGTGATTATCAGGCGGCCATCGCACCCTATGCGTTTACCCATGCTGATGCAGTCACGCGGGTCAAGCAATTGCTGTGTGCTGCCCATGCAGAGGTGATCGACAGCACACATGACACTTGGCCTGCTGACCTGACCCGCGTTTTACAGCAGACTGGCATGCCAGCCACCTTATTGGCACCACAAACTGACTGTACCTTGGCTCTGCGCGCCTATTGGGCGGATCGACATGATGTGCCTTCGCTCAGGCTGTTCGATCAGGCCATCGACTGCTGGAAGGCTGATCTGTTCCAGATCGACGCGGCCCTGACCGAATGCGAGGGGGCGATTGCCGCGACCGGCTCGCTGATCATCTGGCCCACTCCCCAGGCCCCACGCACACTGTCGTTGGTGCCACCGCTCCATATCGTGCTGTGGCAGACCCGATCCGTGTGGAATACGCTGTTTGAGGCCATGCAGCAGGCCGAGTGGGCCAGTCGGCTTCCCACCAATGCGCTGTTGGTGTCCGGGCCATCCAAAACAGCAGATATCCAGCAAACCCTGGCTTATGGGGCGCACGGCCCGAAACGGTTGATTGTGCTGGCCATTGACGAGCCCTGCCCATGAGCCCCGCTCACCAAGCGTTGTTACAGATACTGCGGCGATTCCTGCCCGCTGATCGGCTGATCACCGACCCACTGCGCACCTATGCTTACGGCACCGATGCCAGCTGCTACCGACTGACTCCGCAAATCGTGGCCAAGGTCGAAACCGAGCAGGAGGTGATCCAACTGCTGCAGGCGGCACGTGCGGCGGCGGTTGCGGTGACCTTTCGCGCGGCGGGCACCAGTTTGTCCGGGCAGGCCATCAGTGATTCGGTGCTGGTGATACTGGGTGATGGCTGGCGGGGCATTGAGATCGAGCACCATGGCGGACGGGTCCGGCTTCAGCCAGGGGTGGTCGGTGCACACGCCAATCGCGCTCTGGCACCCTATCGACGCAAGATCGGCCCTGATCCGGCCTCGATCAACACTTGCAAGATCGGGGGCATTGCCGCCAACAATGCCAGCGGGATGTGTTGTGGCATCGTGCACAACTCATACCATACCCTGGCGGCCATCCGCGTCATTTTCACAGACGGTACGGTGTTGGATACCGGCGATGCAGCAAGCATCGCGCGGTTTCGCCAGACCCACCAGCCCTTGCTCAATACCCTGGCTGATCTCGGGCAGCTGGCGAAAAACAACAGTACGCTGGCTGAAAAGATCCAGCATAAATATCGCCTGAAAAATACCACGGGCTATAGCCTGAATGCCTTGGTCGATTTCACCGATCCCATCGATATACTCGCGCACCTGATGATTGGCTCGGAGGGCACGCTTGGCTTCATCGCCAGCATCACCTATCACACCGTGGAAGACCTTCAGGACAAGGCATCATGTCTGGTTGCGTTTCCTGACATCCACACCTGCTGCGAAGCCGTTGCTGCACTGAAAGCCAGCCCTGTGGCTGCGATCGAGCTGATGGATCGTGCTGGTCTGCGTTCCGTGGAGACAAAGCCGGGTCTACCTGAGTTTGTCCGGGGCCTAAGCCCAACTGCGAGCGCCTTACTGATCGAAACCCGTGCCCAAGATGCAGCCCAGCTCGCAACGCAGATGGCGGCCATTGAGGCGATACTGGCGCAATTTCAGCAAGAGGCGGCAGTTGCGTTCACCCGTGATCCCATCGTCTGCGAGCAGCTTTGGGCGATTCGCAAAGGCATGTTCCCGGCGATCGGTGCGGTGCGGGACACTGGCAGCACCGTGATCATTGAAGATGTCGCTTTCCCGATTGCCAGGCTGGCTGAGGGGGTGCAGCGGCTGCAAGCGTTGTTCCAGCAACATGGATATCACGAGGCCATCATCTTTGGGCATGCGCTGGAAGGCAACTTGCACTTTGTCTTTACCCAGCGCTTTGATGACCCTGGGCAGGTGGCCCGATACCAGGCGTTCATGGCCGACATTGCACGCCTGGTGGCGGTTGAATTGGGTGGATCGCTCAAAGCTGAACATGGTACCGGGCGCAATATGGCACCATTTGTCGAGCTGGAGTGGGGGAGCGAGGGGGTTGCATTGATGCGCGCCCTCAAACGGGCGTTCGACCCGACAGGGATCTTGAACCCGGATGTGGTGTTGTCTGATGATGCCGAGATCCACCTCAAGCACTTGAAAGCCTTGCCTGCGGCCCACCCGGTTGTCGATAAATGTATCGAATGCGGCTTTTGCGAGCCGGTGTGCCCCGCACATCAGCTGACACTCAGTCCCCGCCAGCGCATTGTCATCTGGCGCGAGATCCAGCGCCTGCGGCGTGACGCACCAAACAGCCCTAGGCTGGCCTCATTGGAGAAGGACTACACCTGGCTGGGGTTGGACACCTGCGCAGCTACCGGTCTGTGCGCCTTGCAGTGCCCTGTCGGAATCAATACCGGTGAATTGGTGCGTAGCCTGCGTGGCGAGCAAGATCGCTATCGGCACGCAGGCAGCATGGACGGCGTCCGCCTGAAGCTGTGGCTGGCAGACAGCGTGCATCAGCTGCTTGGTACCCGCCAGATGCAGCGCTGGGCGTATCGGTTGCGTCATTGGTTTGGCAAGCGCCTGCCACTCTGGACGCCCGCCTTGCCACAGCCAATCCACTTTGTGCCACCTAGGGCAGATCACACCAGTACACGGCCCCGCGTCGTGTATTTCACCAGCTGCATGAACCGGGTCATGGGCCCCGCCCGAGGGGACAGTGAGCAACAGCCGCTGGCTGACAAGACAATTGCGCTGCTGCGTAAAGCAGGGTTTGAAGTGATCATGCCCACGGACTTGGATGGGCTGTGCTGTGGGCAGCCGCTGGCATCACAAGGGCGTGATGAAGAGGCCGATACCCAGCTGAGACAGGTTGAGATGGCACTGTTGGCGGCCTCGCGGCAAGGGCAGGACCCGATCTATCTCGATACCAGCCCCTGTGCGTTACGGTTGATCCGTAAGCTCGACTCACGGCTGAGCGTGTATGACCCGGTCGCCTTCATTCATACCTTTCTGTTGGACAGGCTGGACTTCCACCCCCAAGCCGAGTCGGTGGCGGTGCATGTGACCTGCAGCACAACCCACTTGGACCAGGGCCAGGCGTTGATCGAGCTGGCCCGGCGCTGTGCCCGTTCAGTGGTGGTGCCGCCTGATGTCAGCTGTTGCGGATTCGCGGGCGACAAGGGCCTGACCACGCCTGAGCTGAATGCCCATGCCCTGCGCTTTCTGAAATCGGCCTTACCGGCCAATTGTCACGAGGGCGTCTCCACCAGCCGCACCTGTGAGATCGGCCTGTCGCACCATGCAGGGCTGCCATACCACAGCATTGTCTATCTCGTTGACCGCTGCACCACCCCCAAGCAGACACCGTGATGCCGACGCCGCTCATTTTTACCCAGTCCGGTGCTGACCATGACGCACCTAGACACAGCCTGGTCTATTCAAGCCGCGCCGGGTTCAGTACCATCGCCACCAATTGGAAACTGGATCGGGCGGTAAAGTGGCAAAACAGAGCCTCACGTTGGAGCGCATTTTGCAATCACAAGGGTTTGGCAGCCGGAAGGCATGTCGGCAGCTGATTGAATCGGCTGGCGTCAGTGTGAATGGCGTGGCGTGCGATGACCCGCAGACCGTGTTCGATCTGGCAGGGTTGCAGTTTGCAGTGGATGGCGTGACATGGGCTTATCGGCCTCAGGTCTACCTGATGCTGCATAAACCAGCAGGATTCGAGTGCTCGCGTAATCCGCAGCACCATCCATCGGTATTGAGCCTGCTGCCAGCCCAGCTGATCGAGCGAGGCGTGCAATGCGTCGGTCGATTGGATGAAGACACGACGGGCTTGCTATTGCTGACCGATGACGGCCCTTGGCTGCATGCCTTGACCCACCCACGTCGTCATGTGCCAAAGCGCTATCTGGCGATGTTGAAACACCCATTGACTGATGACATGGTGGCGCAATTGCAGAAGGGCGTTCTGCTACATGGTGAAACCACTCCGCTGGCCGCACGAGATGCCGCCAGGGCTGCAGACAGCACACTGGCGTTGACCATTGAGCAAGGGAAGTATCATCAGGTCAAACGGATGGTCGCTGCAGTCGGCAACCGCGTCACACAACTGCATCGGGCACAGATCGGCTACCTGAGCCTAGGAGATTTGCCGATAGGGCAATGGTGCTATCTGACTGACGAAGAGGTGCGGTTGGCCATGCAAGATCCCACCCCCGTTGATTCGAGATCGTGATCCCGCCTTCAGACCTTGCCGGCACCGTGTCGGCCAGATCATCAAACCATGCCAAAAGCCTCCCACAAACCAATAGCAAAAGTAATGAAAGTAATGACCAACTGAGGTATTATCATTTCCCTTGATGTCCATTAAATGGACGGAAATTGGCTGAAATTTAGTCTAATCATGGATGATGGGTGGCAGTGAACTTGGTTACGAAAAGATTGCCGAACCTATGACTGAAATTGGTGAAGTAGTAACAGGAGGCTCACTATGGCACGAGTACTGATTGATGATGCACTCATCGAGAAGATGCAGAAGACTTTGGATACTAATGATGGCGCTGCGAAGATCTCTGAGGAAGCGTTGACGCTACTTTATTGGGCTGCGAACGAGGTGAAGAGCGGGCGGGCTATCGTATCAGTGGATATGACGGGTCAAGACAAGGCGATCCATAAACTGGCCATGCCTGCATTGATGAAGTTAGAAGCAGCATAAGTTCCAAGCCATTCGGAACCATGGCCGGTGTTGTAGGTGACTGCAATACCGGCTTTTTCTTGGATAGGGAGGAAAAATGACATCCGAAAATAAGCAGGAGGAAGGGGCACAGATAAACCGAATACTTCAAGGGCTGGGGGTTAATGACACAGGCAATGTAAAGGTTGAAGTAAAAGATATCTCGAAAACCAATCTTATCCAGAAAGGGTTTGGCGTAACCGAAGAGGCGCCGCCAATCACGAAGATTGGTTATAGGCTATCGACGTTTGTTTTGTCGATGGTGATTGGTGCCGGTTTGCTTCTGATTTTCATGATTGGGGTGCAAGAGTTATGGATTTTCCCATCTCAAAAACAGCAGCTGTGGAACACGATCACCCGTCTTGAAAATGGACCGCTACTCACAACATGTGATCCTAGATGTGAAAAGCTGATAGAAACGACCAAGCTGGCAATAGAAGCACTTTCAAAGCAGCATCAGGAAGCAAGGCAGTTTTACCTCCAGCTTTTACAAATCATTCTCTTGAATATGTTGCTGCCCCTCGTAACGGCATTGTTTGGATATATCTTCGGAAGTAAGCAGGCTGAATCCAAGGGTTAGAAGAGATCGGGGCTTATACCAGATACTCCATACCAATACGAAACTGTCAGAGCAGCTCAGGCTTGATACTGATTCGTGAGCCTGCCGAAGAGTTGCGGCTCGAATATGGCCGCCAAAAACGCCCTGAGCTGTTTTCGTGCACATCCCCACGCTGATGATCACCGAAAATGCGAGGGGATCCAGAAGCAGGTATTGGTGACGTGTCGCTTAAGCTACTGCCGCCATGGGGAGCGGTGCGCTACGCTTGCCGTGATGTCTGACGAACAGCGTGATGTCGACCGGTGAATCAGTATGCAACACGCGCCTTAAAGCCGGGAAGAACCCACCTTCGACAATCAAGCCCACTGACCCGGCAAAACGATCACTGCCATCCAATAGATAGAAGGCTGGGCGGTTGCGGGTGGCTTCTCGGGTGGGCAGATCAGCTGCCACCGTGCGAATCCGACCGGAGATATTAGGGAGATCCAGCCCGCCTTCGCGGTTGCGCTGCACGCGGTGCGCCGCAGACAGCATACACTGGCGAGCCGCCATGTCGCGCTCTGTCAGCTGTCCGTTCAGCAGCAACTGGTAGGTACCGGGTGGTAGCGAAGCGCCCAAAGTGCTTTGTTTCAGCCGGTAGCGTTTGCCATTCCAGATCAGGTAGTGTCCGTCCAGTTCCATGGTGATTGGCATGTCGAATCCTTCCTTTACTTCTGGGCAAAGTCAGCCTCTGGGCTGCGCCTGCCACAACCAGTGACAACATTGGCCGCACGACATGCTGTGCTGCCGAGCTGTAGGCATCGTAGCAAGAAGCGCGAGCGAGGGATAGAAAAAATTAACTATTTTTAATCTAGCAGTACTTGCAAAAACTTGCATTGCGTGCTTAGGAATACACTTTTCCGAAATCGTGAATTCCCCACATACGCTGCTGACAAGTTGACGTCATGATGACGCAAGCAATCTGAACCATTACTGAAAATGCATGCGATCACAGTGGCCTGGTAGCGGATCAGGCGATAAGAATTTTTCTGGAAACGTTGTTTTTCATATCAGGGCTGCAGGGGCGTGGCCTGATGCACAGCGGGTTGGTAGGCGGCAGGGCCTGCACGCAGGCTCATTGCCCAAGCCTAGGGGATGGAAAGTGTCGGCGCGGAGCAAGCTGTCAAGGCGGGCGTCAAGGCCATTCGAATCAGCTATATACGGCAGGTGGCGTGAATCCTGACTGCATGCTCTAATGCTGGGCTGAGCAGCAGGTAGGTGGATTTCTCTGGATTGATAGCTGGCCTTAACCACACTTTGAATCATGATAGGTAACAATATGCCTTCTTTTCCCAAACCATCAGACTTATTCCAATCATGGGGGTTGAACCCGGACTTCATTCATTTGAATCATGGCTCTTTTGGTGGTACACCACGATTCGTGATCGAGAAGCAAAAGCACTATATGGACTTGCTTGAGTATGAGCCGGTGGATTTCTCGATCAGAAAATGGTTTCCGCTCTATCACGCCAATAAAGAGGCCTTGGCTGAATTCATCGGCGCCAAACCACATGATATTTATCTGGTGCCCAATGCCACGGTGGGTGTGAATCATGTGCTGCACAATACCAAGGACACCAATAAAACCTGGCTGACCACCAATCACGCCTACGGTGCATGTCAGCATGCCCTGCAGAGAATTGGCGGGGCCAAAGGCAATGAAATCGTCAAAGTCACGGTGCCATTCCCCTTGCAGTCAGAGGACGACATTCTGGATGCAATCGAGAGCGGCATTACGCCGGATACGACGCTGGCATTGATTGATTATATTTCGTCCGGCAGCGCGATCATCTTCCCGATCAAGAAGATCATCGAACGATTGCATGCCAGAGGGGTCAAGGTGCTGGTGGATGCAGCCCACGCTCCAGGCATGGTGGATCTGAATGTGGATGCGTTGGATGCAGACTATCTGGTGGCCAATTGCCATAAGTGGATGTGCTGCCCGAAAGGCTCGGCATTCGTCTATGTCAACCCTAGACATCAGGCGGAATTCCACCCTGTGCTCTACAGCTTTTTCAATGATTGGGATGTGGACAATGCACGGCACTGGTCAAACCAATTCATCTGGGAAGGTACCCGGGACTATAGTGCCTATCTGTGCATCAAAGACACGATTGAATACATGGCGACATTAGTACCGGGGGGATGGCCGGAAATCATGGCGCGTAATAGAGCGCTGGCTATTCAAGGCGCCAAGCTGATCGCAGATAAATTGGGTGTGTCTCTGCCTGTGCCAGAATCGATGTTGGGTTCGATTGTCACCATCCCGCTCTGGGACGATAAAGTGCCCACCAAGTGCTTCCATTATTATTCAGACCTGAAAAACAAACTGTATGACACTTATCAGATCGAAGTGCCTTGTATGCTATTCCCCAAGGCGCCAACCCAGCATATGAGGGTATCTGCTCAGCTCTACAACAGTCTGGCGCAGTATGAATACCTGGCAGAGTGTCTGCTGGAGATCAGGCGGGGAATGTAAGCACCTTGCCCGGGGTGCTTGCTGGCCGGGCCGGCTCGAATCAGTGGTCAGCGCGATCGATTCGGGCTGGGTCGACCTGCCTGTCAGGGGGGCTTGGTAGCTGACTGGCCCCGGTGGTGAACGGGATGGGCCGATCAAACGCCCTAGGCAAGGTTGCTTGGCTATTGAATTGGGGAAATCGATAGGTTTGAATTGAAACCGATTGAAAATAGCCACTTGTCTGAGGCGTGCAGGTTCCTTGATGGAAAGGGAGCAGGCGTGCCTGCGGGGCATCTGGGCTATAATCCAAGCAAACAACTGGGTTAATGTCATGTCTGTATTCACACCTGTCAGTGCGGCCCAGATGGCCGAGCGGCTCAAGAATTATTCCATCGGAAGCTTGGTCGAGCTTCAAGGTATCCTGGCCGGCATTGAAAACACCAACTATTTTCTGACCACGACACACGGTCGCTATGTGCTGACTTTGTTCGAAAAGCTCAAGCTTCATGAGCTGCCGTTCTATATCAATCTGATGGCGCATCTGGCCAAGCACGGCGTGGCCTGCCCCGCGCCGATCGCGGATGTCCGTGATACGTATCTGGCCGAGCTGAATGGGCGGCCTTCATGTATCGTGACCTGCCTGAAGGGCGAAGCCGTGATGGCACCCGAGGCTTTGCATTGTGCCCAGATCGGTGAGGTGTTGGCCGAGATGCACATGGCGGGCCAGACTTACGATGGTCGGATGTCCAATCCGCGCGGCCCAGCCTGGTGGACAGCCACTGCGCCCGAGGTCTACCCCTATATGTCTGCCGATGCCGTGCATGTGTTGCGAGACGAGGTGCGTTTCCAGTCGCGCCATCGTTTTGACAAGTTGCCTACTGGCGCCATCCATGCAGATCTGTTCCGGGACAATGTATTGTTTGACGGAGATCGCATCGGCGGCGTGATCGATTTCTACTTCGCGTGCAACGATCTGTTGCTTTATGACGTAGCTATCACCGTCAATGACTGGTGTGTCACTGATGATGGCGATATCGACTCAGACAAAGCCAGGGCGCTACTGGCCTCCTATCACGCAATCCGGCCTTTCCGTGATGAAGAGGCCGATAATTGGGGCGTGATGTTGCGTGCGGCGGCGCTACGGTTCTGGGTGTCTCGACTCTATGACTTCCACAAACCACGGCCATCCGAACTCAATAAACCCAAAGATCCGGCCCATTTCGAGCGCGTGTTGAAAAAACATGTCGCACGCGACCCTTCGAAATTATGGCTCTAGACTTGGCCCAACTGGCAGTGCACCGATCGTATCTGGTGCGCTACGCCATGCTGCAATTACGTGACGAAACCCAGGCTGAAGATGTGGTGCAAGAAACACTGTTGGCCGCGTTGCAGGCGAATTTCTCCGGGCAGTCGTCGATCAAGACCTGGCTGACCGGCATTCTCAAGCATAAGATCATTGATCTGATCCGTAAGAAAAGCCGTGAACCGGGCCTGCCGGATGATTTCTCAGACGTGGTGGATACGGGCGATTTCGACCCGCTTTTCAGCGACAGCCATCATTGGGACAAGGAATCGATGCCCCATAGCTGGGACCAGACGGCGCAGTCGATCGAGGATCGTCAATTCTGGGCTGTGTATGAAGCCTGTTCACAGCAGATGCCCAAGCGTGTCGCACTGGTATTTTCGCTGCGTGAGGTGATGGGCCTGGAAATCGACGAGATCTGTAAGCGTTTGGAGATCACTTCGACAAATTGTTCGGTGATTCTTTATCGGGCACGTATGAGCCTGCGCTTGTGCCTGGAGAAGAATTGGTTCGGTATCGCTGGGAGGGACGCCTCATGATGGCCTGCAAAGAAGCCACCCGTCTGATGTCGCAAGGCATGGATCGCAAGCTGACCGTGGCTGAACAGGTGAGTTTGAAATTGCACTTGGCTCTTTGCCAAGGCTGCCGCCATTTCAACCGGCACATCCATTTCATCCGTCACGCGGCCCGTCGCATGGTTGATCGAACCGATTGACTTGGCACCATACGCTGCCATTCGTCATGGAGAGCCGGTAACAAAGTTACCGGCTCTTTTCACATCCGCTTGCACCCGGCTCAACTCAGTCATGCAGAGGCTAAATCTTATTGGTAAATAAAATCAATATCTTATATTTGATCTTCTTCAATCGCACAAATTATCAAATTCGCAAATTAGAGCAAAAGTACAATCCGGTGCTGCCTTCATGAATTTGTCATGACGGTGAGGGTGACAACAAAACCTAACATAGGTGTGCGATTGCCAGATCCGTTGAGGGTTGTATTCGATGGCCGATGGCTGGGCATGCTTTACAACCAGAAAGCGAGGGATTGGACATGGTTTCTACACATCATCTGCTGATGCAGGTACGCCCATTGGTTGCAGCTGTCGCATTGGCTGTCGGGCTGGCTGGATGTGGCGGGAGTGGTTCTTCGGACGGGGGCGGCAGCACGCCACCACCGACGCAGGGTACGGCGACACCGATTGCTGCGGCCACGATGCGTGTGCATTTCCATCGTAATGACGGTAATACCGCTGATTGGGGCGTGTACTCGTGGAGCGGGCCCAAGGAGCCCAAAACGAGCTGGCCGCAGGATCGGATCAAATTCACCGGCCAGGATGCATTCGGTGCCTATGTCGATATCCCCTTGGATGTGAGTAAATCCAAGCTGGAGTTTCTGGTGATCGATGGCAATGGCAACAAAAGTTGCGGTAGCGATCAGCACGCGCCGTTTGCCAGCGATATCGCAACCAAAGGCCAGGAGGTCTGGTTGCTTGAGGGTGACTGCAAAGTCTACGATAAGCAGCCCGCCTTCAGCGTAGGCAGCTTTGCCAATGCCGGGGCCATGTGGCTGAACCAGACCACCATTGCCTGGCCCGGTGCGTCTGCTGGTAACACCTATAAGCTTTACTACGCAGCACAGGGCGGCATCAAAGCCACGCCCGATGGCGTGAGCGGCGCAGATGGTGAGGTGACATTGCAAATGGTCGCCGCTGGCCTACCAGATGCATTGCGTCAGCAATTCCCGCACCTGGCGGGCACCACCGCCCTGATGATATCTGGGCAGGATGCCGCGACGGACACCTTGAAAGGCCGCCTGAAAGGGCAGGTGGTGATTGCGGAGTCCAATGCAGCAGGTAAAGTCATCAAGGCCACCTCATTGCAGACGGCTGGGGTGTTGGACAGCCTGTATGCTAATACAGCCCGCACGCAGACCTTGGGCCTGAGCTTCGATGCCAATCAGATCCCAACTTTTGCGCTATGGGCGCCCACCGCCAAGTCGGTCAAGTTGAATGTCTACCCTGAAAATGGTGCGCCGGTGACCGTGGACATGGTTGAAGACCGCAACACCGGCGTCTGGCGTCATCAAGCCAAAGATGCCAGTTGGACGAATGCAGCCTATTACACCTACACTGTCGAAGTGTTCAGCCGCTGGGCAGACAATCAGGTTGCCCATAACACGGTGACCGATCCTTACTCGGTGAGTGTGTCTGCCAACGGGCAGAAGAGCTTCGTAGGCAATCTCGACGCTACCGCATTGAAGCCCACAGGCTGGGATGGTCACGCAGTGCCTGCGTTGGCGGCACCAGAGGATATTTCGCTATACGAGCTGCATGTGCGGGATTTCTCTGCCACTGATACAAGTCAGCCCGCCAATCTGCGTGGCAAATACCTGGCCTTCACCAACACGAACAGCAATGGCGTGAAGCACCTGCGTGGTCTGCAACAAGCAGGTCTGACCCACATCCACCTGTTGCCGGTGTTTGATATCGCCACCATCGACGAGCAGGGATGTACCGAGACAACCATCCCCGATGCGCCTGCAGATTCCGACCAGCAACAAGCCGCTGTGCAGGCCAACAAAGCCAAGGACTGCTTCAACTGGGGCTACGACCCGCATCATTACAATGCGCCGGAGGGCAGCTATGCCACGGATGTCAATGATGCCAAGACCCGTGTGCGGGAATTCCGACAGATGGTGAAAGCCCTACATGAACAAGGTCTGCGGGTCGTGATGGACGTGGTCTACAACCACACCGCTGAGGCCGGGCAGGGAGATAAATCGGTGCTGGACAAGATTGTGCCTGGCTATTACTACCGGCTTGATAACCAAGGCAGCATTTTCAATTCCACCTGCTGCTCCAATACTGCCGCCGAGCATGTGATGATGGCCAAGTTGATGATCGATTCGACCAAGCAGTGGGCCAAGGCTTACCAGATCGACGGATTCCGCTTCGACATCATGGGTCACCACCCATTGGATGTGATCAACCGGCTCAAAAGCGAGACTGACACAGCAGCTGGGCGTGAGCTGTATTACTACGGTGAAGCCTGGAATTTCGGTGAAGTGGCCAATGACCAACGCTTCAAGCAAGCACGCCAGGACAACATGGCTGGTACGGGCATCGGCTCCTTCAATGATCGCCTGCGTGATGCGGTACGTGGCGGAGGCTGCTGCGACTCAGGCGAGGCATTGTTGAAGAGCCAGGGCTACGCCAATGGTATCTATCTGGATGGCAATGGCCATAGCAGTGAAGGCAAGGATGCCCTGTTGCATCAGGCTGACCTGGTGAAGTTGGGCTTGGCCGGCACCCTGAAAGACTATGTGCTGGTGGACAAGGATGGCAAAACCAAGCGTGGCAACGAGCTGTCATATTTCGACCTGAAAGCAGGCTACGCTGGCGACCCACAAGAAACCATCAATTATGTTGAGGCGCATGATAACCAGACTCTGTTCGACATCAACGCATTCAAACTGCCGGTCGGTACCAGCAAGGCTGATCGGGTGAGATCGCAGATCCTTGGCTCAGCAATTGTCACCTTGTCACAAGGCATCCCGTTCTACCATGCAGGCCAGGACATCCTACGTTCAAAAGCCCTGGATCGAGACAGCTATAACTCGGGTGATTGGTTCAACCAACTGGATTGGACATATACCAACAATCACTTTGCGATTGGCTTGCCAGTTGCAGAAAAGAATCAGGAGAACTGGTCATTGATCAAGCCGCTGCTGACCAATCCCCTATTGCAGATGGGTAAGGATGAGATTGAAACCGCACGCGATGTGTTCCGCGATTTCATGACCATCCGGCAAAGCAGTACCTTGTTCCGTCTGCGTACAGGTGATGATGTCAAGAACCGGTTGAGCTTCTTTAACGTCGGGCCGGACCAAGTGCCGGGTGTGATTGTCGCCCACCTGGATGGTGTGGGCTATGCCGGGGCCAATTTCAAGCGGATCGTCACAGTCGTCAACCCAGACAAAACTGCACGTGCAGTGGGCGCCGATGCGCTGAAAGGCAAGCTGTTGGCCTTGCACCCCGTGCAATCCGGCGGACGTGACCCATTGGTCAAAACGGCCAAGTTTGACGCCGCCGCAGGTGTATTCAACATCCCTGCCCGGACAGTGGCTGTATTTGTCGAAAACTAAGGTCGCATTGCTGCATACGTCATATTGGCCAAAAAGCCGCCCGACTGGGCGGCTTTTTTTATGCATGCCACAATCCATACATCCGGAAGACGAATGTATTTGTTTTAAAAAATAACAAAAGAGTAATGTGTTGAATTGAGTTGGCCTATTGAAAAGTTGATAGATATCAGTGGAGAAGTGATTGTGTAATGCGATGAATGATGTTATATAGACAGAAATGATATGCATAGACATATCTCGTAATATCTGTTTTACAGGATGGCTTGTTGATCCGATCCAACTTCTCGACAACGGGTGGCATTGACATGAGCGCAGGAAATCAAACAATGAGTGCGAGCCCACGTAGCTATAACAATTATCGACGCGGCAATCGTCGTTCGCGAAAGATTCGCAACTGGATGGTGACCGGAGGGCTGGTGCTGATGGTGCTGGTGGCGATGGCTGCCGTGCTCTACAGTATTACGCAATCGTATATGTAGCCGTTACTGACGTCGAAAATGGAAAAGCCCAGGCAGTGTAGACTGCATGGGCTTTTCGTTTTTTACGGCACGATAGATTGGGGGAATTCAGATCCATCTTCTTGTATGGCTTTCTCTTAGTTGATCTTCTCTGCGTCGATGTCTGCAGGTGCGTTTGGTGTCGCTGCCCGTAATGTAATCACGCCAGATAAATGTCCAAATACCACGCCATCGTTTCCAGGTCATCATGTTGAAGCACTCCTTGTGTTGTTGAAAGAACGTGAGGAGAGCTTCGCATTGATCCGGCTGCAATGGCAGGGCTGGCAGCATGCGCCAATTGATGACCAGGCAGTGTTTTTTTGCAATTGTTGCAACTGCGCTGGCATGGTGTTGCAGCCGGTGGAAAACCACAGGTCAGATCAAGGCCATCTGGGTCATCTATGCTGTCGGCTCAGTTTTGCGTGAATGCAGCACTCTCGGCCAGCCTCAATCGAACGAAGTCTGGCACCTGTGCTTCATCCACCAGATCGAGCGCTTGATATAGTGGGGAGGTCTTGAGCGTGTCGAAAAATGGCACGAGCGGCCAGCCATCTTCATCGATCTGCGTGTCCAGCGCATGCTGCCAGTCTGCATCCAATTCAGCCTGCCGGATCAATGCAACCGAGCGACAGAACAATCCGCGTTGTCCAACCAGGCCCAGACACAACCCGCTCATGGCCTTGATCTGGCGATCCTGCTGTAGCAGATTGGAGAAAACAGTGATCTGAAATGCCCGAGTCTCTCGCTCGAAGCTCTGGACGATCAACTGGCTGGATTTTTTGACCAGATAGCCACGAAAGACCTCGGTTACCTCTGGCGTGGTCACCAGGTTGGTATCGCTGTGTTTGCTGCCACCCATGCGGTGGATTTCCAGAGTGCGCATGGCCCCGGTTTTTTGATTGAAATAGATCAGCAACAGGCCCAGCACATAACGCCCCGGCCATACCACAGACGGGCGCCAGACTTGATAGATGCCGGGTGAGGCATCCCGTAATTTCTGGCGGGTGGTGCGGACGGACTCCAGCTCATGGACAAGGCTCCAGAAATATTGATCCGGGCTGCGTGCTACTTCCAGCTGATCCCGGACTTCATCCCAAAAGCCTTCTGTCACCAAGTACTGCAACAAGCGCTGTGCATCGTCAGTTTCCAGCTCGGCCTTGCCACTGCACCATCGGCTGAAGGTGAATTGTGAGGCACGTTGGATGATCTCGGCGCGACACAGTACTTTGAAGTGCAGCATATCCCGTTCATCTGGACGGGCTGCTTTACGGATCTGCTTGAATCGTTCGCGCAGGAAGTCCTGTCCATCTTTGGATAGTCGGCCAAACAAACGCTCGATCTCACTGGCTGCTGTGTTCTCTCTCATATCCATCGTTGCTGATCATCTGTTTGTTGGGGCGATAGAGCCTAGTGTGCCATTGTTTCTGTCTGATCTGAATGTCCAATTTGCTCAGGTAGGCTGGTGATGAGGTGTAACGGTAAATTGCGCCCCTTGCTGTGTCTGAATCGTGATGTCGATTGACGCTACAATGCCTGCTTACTCGACACCTTGACCTTGGCAGGTCGTTACATCGTGCCTCAACAATCCCGACTTGGTTTGCTGTTTGCGTTTGGTGCCTATTTCTGTTGGGGATTGTTCCCGCTCTATTGGAAGCCCCTTCAGCACGTTCCTGCACTCGAAATATTGGCCCATCGGGTGGCATGGTCGCTCTTGCTGCTGGCTGGGGTGCTGACGATCCGTCGGCATTGGTCGTGGCTTGACGGTGCGGTGCGTACGCCCAGGGTGCTGGGGGGCTTCCTCGCCTCGTCGGTTTTGCTGTCCGTGAACTGGTTCATCTACATCTGGGCAGTCAACGCGGGGCATGTGGTCGAAAGCAGCCTGGGTTATTTCATCAACCCACTGATCAGCGTACTGCTGGGCAGTCTGGTGCTGCATGAGCGTCTTCGTACCGCACAGCTGTTGGCGGTGTCGATCGCAGCACTCGGCGTCATCTGGCTTACCGTTTCCTTGGGCAAGCTCCCTTGGATTGCATTGGCGCTGGCAGTTTCATTCGGCATGTATGGGTTATTGCGTAAGGTGGCCAGTCTGGGCTCGCTGGAGGGGTTATCCCTGGAGACTATGTTGATCGGCGGGCCCGCAGTTGGGTTCTTGCTATGGTCGGAGTGGCAGGGCAGCGGGCATTTTGCCCATGTTGATGCCTTCACCAATGCCATGCTGCTGGGGTCGGGGGTGGTGACTGCCATACCATTGCTGTTGTTTGGGGCTGGGGCCCGCCAGCTGACGCTTACAACACTGGGGTTGATGCAGTACATTGCGCCGACATTGCAATTCCTGATCGGGGTGTTTGTCTATCACGAGCCCTTCAATCAAGATAAATTGGTGGGTTTTGGTTTGATCTGGCTGGCTTTGCTGCTATTCAGCGGCGAAGGGCTCTGGCGTAGCCGAAAACTGGCGATGGCGGGCTGAGAGTCAGGCAGAGGCTGCCATGATGACTGCGGTTTGTAGCGAACGGGCAACGGAAACTGCTCGATCCTTACGGTAGACCAGGAATTCTTCTGGCCGGCTGTTATGAAAGCGAATGGCCTCGACTCGGGCCTCTCGCCCGCGATAGTTGACCCGCCAACTGGTAGCACCGGTCTTGCTGACCTCGATGCCAGACAAGCCATCGGCGTTGAAGGTGATGGAGTCATTGACCTTCATGGCGTAACGATCTGTGTCGAATCGCGATAGGTGAGAAATACGTTCAATTTGTTTGATGCAATGTGTGCCAAAGGCAAAGCACATGGCAAATCGTGCTCCCTGAGCCGATATTATCAGGCTTCCTGTATATCGCTGTCCAGTGCGTTCTCAAGCCAAAAAATGCAAAGTCAGGGGTGATTGGTAACCCGGTGATCTACCGTTGCTGTTTATTGAACAATATTTTGCCTGGCGGATTCACCGAATTGCAGGGCAGCTAATTCGGCATAGAGTGGCGAGCTGGACAGCAGGCTTTGGTGGGTGCCCTCAGCTACGATCCGTCCTCCATCCAGCACAATGATACGGTCTGACTGCTGCACGGTCGCCAACCGGTGGGCGATCACCAGTGTCGTTCTTGATTTGGCGGCATTGTCCAAAGCCAGTTGAACCTGACGTTCGCTAGCGGCATCGAGCGCGCTGGTGGCCTCGTCCAGCAGCAAGATGGGCGGGTTTTTCAAGATGGCGCGGGCAATGGCGATGCGTTGGCGCTGTCCTCCGGACAATCGAACCCCCCGCTCACCCAGGAACGTGTCATAGCCATCGGGCAGCGCCTCGATGAAATCGGCTGCTGCGGCCAGCTCGGCTGCGTGTCTGATCTCCTCTATGGTGGCATCGGCCCGACCAAAACGGATGTTGTCGAAGACACTGCCAGCAAAGATCACCGTGTCTTGCAGCACGATGCCGATATGGCGCCGTAGATCGGCCAGGGCGAGTTGTCGTGTATCGACGCCATTGATGTGGATGCTGCCCTGTTGTGGGTCATAAAAGCGCAGCAACAGCTGGAACAGGGTCGTTTTGCCCGCGCCCGATGGGCCGACCAGAGCTACATGCTCCCCAGGGCGAATGTGTAAGGAAAACTGCTGCAATGCGGGGGTATTCGGGCGGGATGGGTAGGTAAAGTGGACGTGATCCAGCTGGATGCCGTCCCCATCTGTCGGCAGGGCAAGTGGCTGGCGGGGGGACTGGACGGGTGGCACCGCTGCGAGCAATTGCAACAGGCGCTCGGTGGCGCCTGCTGCCCGTTGCAGGTCGCCCCAGACCTCAGCGATGGCGCCGATCGCCCCCGCCGTGACAACCGCATACAGAATGAATTGAGACAGCTCGCCTGCCGTCATCCGCCCGGCAAGTACCGCCTGCGCCCCCAGCCATAGCACAAAGACGATGGCGGCGAAGACCATCACGATGACCACGACGGTCAGCCAGGCCCGTGCCTTGACCCGGCTCAGCGCGGCGAGAAAGGCAGTCTCGACCGAATGCCCAAAGCGTTGCCGCTCGTTTGGCTCTTGTGTGAATGCCTGTACTGTCGGCATGGCATTCAGGATTTCACCGGCCAGGGCGCTGGCGTCGGCAATCCTGTCCTGGCTGGCTTTTGACAAGCGACGAACCCGTCGCCCGAACAGCAGAATCGGCAGAATCACGACCAACAACGTGATCAAAATGTAGGCCGACAACATGGGGCTGGTCACGGTCAGCATGACCAGCCCGCCGATCAGCAATAGCGCATTGCGTAGGCCCATGGACAGGCTGGTGCCGACAACGGTCTGGATGAGCGTGGTGTCTGCGGTCAGGCGGGAGAGCACCTCGCCAGTCTGCGTGGTTTCGAAAAACTGTGGGCTCATGCCCAGGACATGGTCGTATACGGCACGGCGCACGTCGGCTGTGACCCGCTCACCCAGCCAAGACACAAAATAGAATCGCAGCGCGGTAGCCCCTGCCAATACCACCGACACCAGGAACAGGGCCAGAAAATATTGATCGATATGGCCACGATTGGCGGGGGCAAAGCCCAGATCGATCAGGTATTTGAATGCCACCGGCAGGCTGAGCGTGGCACCAGCGGCGATCATCAGGGCCAGGCCTGCCCAGACCCATTTTGTTGCATAGGGCTTGAGAAACGGCAGCAAGCCCAGCAACGGCGTAAACTTGTCAGAGGCGGGGGCGGATGTGGACATGTCGGCTTTCTGGTTGGTGGTGGCTGATCGGGCTGATTGGAAAAGGGTAAATAAATGCAAATAAGATCTCGATAGGCGAATGCTTGAGAACAAACCACACCGGTTTCGTTCACAATGGGCTGTCTGCCTTGATCAGACCTGTGCGAGCCATGAAACCATGTCAGCAGAATCTGGATGACTGAGATTGTGCCGCAGATTGAAAATTTCCAGCGTGAATTGTGTTGAATCGTAATGAAAAGAAAAACGACTGTCATTGTGTTGCTATTGGCGGCTGGCGTGGCCAGCGGCCTGATATATCGCCATACCCACCAACAAACCGGCCATGCCAAGGCCGACAAAGGTGGTAAGCCCACCGCGAGGGTCGTTGTTGCGCCCGTACAGGTGGCGGATGTGCCGATTGAGATGGAGGCAACCGGGACCGTGACGCCTTTGCAAATGGTGGATGTCAAACCGCAATTGGCTGGTGTGGTGAAAAAGGTGGCGGTGAAAGAGGGGCAATACGTCGCGGTGGGCGAGGTGTTGTTCCTGCTGGATGATGATGCCGAGCGGACGGTACTGAGCCGGGCAAAGGCGCAGTTGGCCAAGGATCAAGCGCAATTGATCGATGCTGAGCGGACGCTGGAACGCAATCGGTCATTGGCGCGTGATGGCTTTTTGTCACCCAGCATGGCAGATACGGCACAGAGCAATGTCGATGGCCTGAAGGCTGCAGTGGCTGCGGACAACGCCGCGATCGAGGCGGCACAAGTCGATGTCAGCCGTAAGACCATCCGTGCTGCCATTGCTGGCCGGGTGGGCAGTGTCAGTGTGTTCCCTGGCAGCGTGGTGCAGCCCGGTATGGCCAATGCGATGGTGACCTTGGTGCAGATGTCGCCTACCACTATCAGCTTCACCCTGCCGGAAAGCAGCTTGCCGCAGGTGATGCAGGCTCAGGCTGTATCGCCCCTGGCGGTGGATGCCTACCTGTCTGGGCAGACTCAGCCCGTTTCGCATGGTCGGCTGGTGTTTCTGGACAATACGGTTGATACCCGTAGCGGCACGATCCGGGCCAAGGCCGAGTTCGAGAACCAGGAAAAGACGCTATGGCCTGGGACCTACACTCGGATCAAGCTGTCGTTGGGTAAGCGGACTGGTGCGATGGTGATCCCGGTGGCGGGTGTGCAGACTGGGCCAGAGCAGCGTTTTGCCTATGTGCTGCAAGCAGATCAGACTGTCAAGGCCAAGCCGCTCACGCTGGTATCCATCCAACATGATCAGGCAGTCGTAGAGGGATTGAGCGCAGGTGATTCTGTTGTGGTTGCCGGTGGGCAGAATCTCAAACCGGGTGACAAAGTGAAGACCAGCGAGGGTAAAGGTGGTGAGCGGGCTGGCTCACCCCGCTTGCCGGAAAAGTCGTAAGCTGAACAAGCTACGCCGGGCAGTCGCGCAGGGCGCATCCCGGTGCCCGATCAAGGTTGGTAGGCGCTATCGGCTTCACCATAACCAGAACAACAGTATCCAGCTGTATAAGACGCCTGCCCAGGCTGGGGAAACGGCCAACCAGGCCAGGATGCGATGGATCATCGGTTGTGGTTGGGTCTGCTTCCATAGCAGCCAAGCCGACCACAGTGTCGCCAGGCCCAGCAGGGCCGCGCGGGTGGGGCCTAGCCACAGCATCGACAGGTGCTCTGCTTTCAGGAGCGACGCCGTCAGGGCGGATAGGCCTAAGAACACGCCACAAGCCGCCATGGGAATCAGCGTGTCCGATGTACGCAACAGGCGGTCTTTCAGTGGCCCCTGCTGGCAGGCTGCGCTGATCGTCAGCCATAACAGAATCCAGCTACCCAATATGATGGCCACCGCCAGGATATAAGCAACGATCATGCCGCCATCCAGCCAGCTGAATGAGTCATTGCGCTCAGGATAGTGGGTCAACAGCCACCATGGCGCGTTGTCGTTCAATGGCCATAGGATGTCGCGCTCGATCAGCCACTCGGCCATACCTTGTTTGGCGGCAATGAACCAGGTGCTATTCGTCCACTGGAAGGCACCAATTGCGACACCAAGCAGGCCGTAGACCAACAACACCAGCTCCCATGCGCTAGGGGTAGGGCTGGATGCGGACGTGATTTCGGCATTGGGCCGCCGCGCCACCAGCTCCACTGCATCGCGATGACCGGCACAGCGCCCGCAGAGGTGGCAGTCCGACGCGCCTTGCATGCGGCGGATATCCACCAGCGGCGCACAATTGATCGGGATGACGCGCCCGGTGGATGTGTGCTGCCAGCGCTGGCGATCCACCCGCATGTATACCGGTGACAGCTTGGCCAGCAGACCAAATACGCCGCTGACTGGGCAGAGATGTCGGCACCAGACCCGTTTACCCTTGCCGTAAAACAAGCCGATCGCCATGGCCGCCACGGTCGAGCCACCCAGCACCAATAGGGCTGCCTTGGGGTATTGATACACACTGACCAATTGGCCGTAGATGGTGGTCAGACAAAATGCGACGAAAGGCCAGCCTCCCCATTTAGCCCACTTTGGTACCGCTCCGCCCCGCCCATGCTGGCTGGCCCACTCGCTCAATGCCCCCTCTGGGCAGAAAACGCCACACCAGCTTCGACCGATCAGCAACATCGATACCAACACAAAGGGCCACCAGATCCCCCAGAACAGGAACTGCGCAAAGGTGGTCAAGTCGTTCAGGATACGAGCGTGATCGTCAGGCAGCGGGCGCAGCGCAGGGACAATGATCAGAAACAGGTATACGGCGACCACTCCCCATTGAATGCGCCGGATCAGGCTGCTGTGATCCCGCATCCAGCGTGCGAAACGGGCAGGTCGTGTCAACGGGGCGGGCGAGCAGGTAAACGAAGAACAATCAGGCATCAACAACTCCAGCCGGTAACGGCCATCGGGCAGCTAGGGATCAACGATTGGTACGCCGCATCAACCCCCACATGGCCAGCCAGTAGGTGAGGTAGGCCAGCAGCACAGACAGCGCAGGGTGGGCACGATAGCCAGTCAGCGTGGCAATGAAATTGCCGGCGCTGGTGCTGTCATCCAGCAGAGCAGAGCTGTCCCAGACGGGGTCGATCAGCGGTGGTAGCCACCCAAAATTCATCATCTTCTCGGCAGCATTGACCAGCAGCCCGCCGGCGAGCAGTAGCAATAACAGCTCTGACACCCGGAAGAACGCCTGCCAGGATAGCCAGCGGCCACCTTTCTGTAGCAGCCAGAAGGTGACGCTCGCCAAGAGCAGGCCAATGGCAATTACCTGTAGCGTGCTGGCCAGGCTTTGCTGCTCCAGCCCGACACCATACAAAAACACGACAGTCTCAGCGCTTTCACGGCCCACCGCCAAGGCGACTACCGTCAGCATGCCCCACCAGTTGGCTGTTTCCAGATTCTGTTGCAAGCCCTGTTCCAGGTCGCGTTTGAGTGTGCGGCCATGGCGCCGCATCCACAGCACCATCTGCATGATCAGCAAGGCAGCTACGGTGACCATGCCCAGCTGGAAATACTCCATGCTGTCCGCCGAAAGCCATTGCATCATCCCCAGCATCAGCGCCGCCAGGACCAGCGCCAAGCCAACGCCAGCGGCTACCCCGCCCCACAAGTAACGCATGCCCTTATGGCCGTCCGGTTGACGCTTCAACCAGGCATACAAAATACCCACCACCAGCATCGCCTCGGCGGACTCACGCCAGATGATGAACAGTGCATTACCCATGATGTTGCTCCGCAAAACACTTACTTGGCGACAATCTGCCCTTGGCTGGTGGCCGGGTGATATTCGTCAAAAAACTTATAACTGCCGGGCTTCAACGGATGAATCACGACAAACGACTTCGCCCCCGGCGCCAGGACTTTTTCCTGGCGCAGCTGCAGGCTCTCGAATTCAATGGCGCTGTTGCTTTGGTTTTCGATCTCGATCTTGAAGCGCTGGCCTGCAGGCACACTCAGTGTGCTGGGCTCAAGCTTGCCATTACGCGCAATCATCTTGAAAGTGGGGAGCGCCTCTGCCCAGGCTGCCTGGCCAAGCAGGCTGCATAGCATGACCAGCATCAAGGAAAGATGTGACATAGCAGGCCTCATCAAGTTCAGTAACCGCCTTTTTTGCCAATGCCGGCGTAGGCAAAATCATACTCGACCTGAAACGGCTTGAACCAAGGCCCGACACCGGTTTCCTTGTCGGTATGGCGGCCAAAATGACTGTGTGGATTGGCATCGGGTGCGGAGATGGTCAGCTTGAGCTTGTATTTCCCTGGCCCCATCAGCTTGACATTATCGCCATAATGCGGCCCATCGCTCGCCACCATCGGCATGAAGTCACCTGAGATTTTGTCCTTGCTGCCCACCTTGCTGACTTCATATTTGATATTCAGATAAGGCACCCAGCTGCCCTCAGGGAAGCCATTGGGGTTGTTTTCCAGGGCCTTGATATCGGCCTCCAGGTGGATGTCGGACTCCTCAGCCTTGCGCATCATGCCATCCGGCTCCATCTTGACGGGTTGCAGATACACGGCTGCCACCTCCAGCCCATTCTTCTGTTGGGGCTTCCCGATCGGGTATTCACGGGCATAGACTGTAGAAACCAGCAAAGAGGCGGCAAGCAAGGGCAGGGCAGAGCGTAGATTGAGCATGGGAAATCCTTTTAGACAACAGCGGTACTTAAAAATAAGAATATTATTGAGAATTGTTCTCAATTGTACATGGTGTTGAGTATACATGACCAGCTCAGAATGCTGCCTTGCGCTAGATCAAAGAGGCAGAAATCCTGAGCCAATCATGATAGAGCTGCGTACCCGCTACATGGTTCCATGGGTGGTGTTGATCAGTTTCGGGGCGAAGCCAGCGGGTAAGCTGGTGGCCGGTCTGACCTGATGCAAGTGTCAAGACAGGCCAAGTGAGGCTGGGGGCGAATTCAGCCACATGAGAGAGTCACCGCCAACACCTGATTTGTATGGGATCAGATATGGCGGCGATTCGGGTGGGAGATGCCAACGTGGCATTATTCCTGAGGGACGTTTGCTTCAACCAGCTGCACCAGCAGGTTCAACGACTCCTGCCAGCCAAGATAGCACGCCTGCGGCGGGATGGACTCTGGAATACCTTCCTGTGTGATCTGCAGCTCCGTTCCACAGAATACCTCTGTCAGCTTGACAGTCGTACGCATCTCACCTGGCAGATTGGGATCATCAAACCTATCGGTGTTGCAGATGTACTCATTGGGAACCAACGCCAGATACTGGCCACCAAATGAATGTGATTGCCCAGTTGAAAAATTGGTGAATGACATCCTGTAATGCCCGCCAACCCGAGCATCCAGCTCATGTACGACCCCTGTGAATCCATGCGGTGGTAGCCACTTGACCATGGCTGCTGCATCCAGAAAAGCGCGATAGATTTTTTCCGGTTTGGCTTTGATGACTCGATGAAGGGTGATGGTGTGGCTTGTCATGATGGCGCGGCCTTTCAATAAGAACGGTTGACAACATGAGTAGCATGCGGACAGCTATTGACAGAGCCTGCGGAAGCCCGACCGCATGTGCAGTAAGATACCACAAGCAGTTTAAGGCGAAAGTGTGACGCGGGTGGGATACAAAGGTGTTTTCATCTGGCCATCCGACGCCGCTTGGGCAGGGATGGCCAGATCAAGTGGCCGTCAGTTTTTCTTGCCTGACAACAGCTCGATGAGTCGAGCCTTATCCGCTTCAGATTTTTGTCGGACGACGATCTTGTCCTGTTCGCGGGTCTTGACCAGATCATCAATACGCTTCATCTCGTCCTGATCATGTTGGATATCGTCCTGCAAGTCCTGCGGAATGGGTTTATTACGGCCTTTCAGGTTGGCGACTTGTTTGGCTTTCTTGGACAATCGCTCTTCAACCGCCTTACGCCCCAGCTGGGATGCTTTGATTTCGGCATCGATCCCTTCCAGCGCACGATCTCGTACCAGATCGACTTCTTCCGGTTTGGTGTATGTTTTCAGTAAGGCGTTGTCCCGCCGCCGCTGCTCTTTCAAGCGCTGTTCTTCGGATTGCTGGGATACCTTGGCTTCTTGCTCGGCCTTTTGCCGCTCGGGATTGCGCACAACCACGCCACCACGATTCAACTCAGCGGGTTTCGACTTGGTATCCTGGGGTAGTGGGGGCTGATCGCTATAATGTACCTTGCCATTTTCATCAACCCATTTATAGGTGTTACCAGCCGATGCCACGGATGCAACCAAGGCGAAGAGTATTCCGGCTGAGATCAATTTGCGCATTAGTGGACTCCGTACTCGGCACGATAGCGGGCAACCGCTTCCAGATTGTTTTTCATCGCGGGTTGGGTTTCCAGATAGGCAACCAGATCATCCAACGAGGCGATGCTGATGACCGGGATACCATACTCCAGCTCAACTTCCTGTACGGCTGACAGCTGGCCCTTGCCACGCTCCATGCGATCCAAGGCGATCACGACGCCAGCGGGTCTGGCACCTGCATCCTCGATCATATTGACCGATTCGCGTACTGAAGTGCCTGCGGAGATCACGTCGTCAATGATGAGCACATTGCCCTTGAGCGGCGCGCCGACCAGGGTGCCACCTTCACCGTGATCTTTTGCTTCCTTCCGATTATAGGCAAAAGGAACATTTTGGCCACGATCAGCCAACGCAATCGCCGTGCCTGCCGCCAATGAGATGCCTTTGTAGGCTGGGCCGAACAGGACATCGAATTGCAATTCGGATGCCTGGATGGCATCTGCGTAAAAGCGTGTCAGATGAGCGAGCGACAGGCCATCATGGAAGAGCCCGGCGTTGAAGAAATAGGGGGAAAGGCGACCTGCTTTTGTTTTGTATTCGCCGAACAGAAGCACTTGTTGTTCGATAGCAAACTGGATGAAGTCAGTACGAAAATCGCGCATGGCAAGACTCTGATAATTAGCATTCCATGAAATAGCATAGCATAGGGCGCGACATGCTTTACACTCGCTTTTTTTCAATGGGATGAATACAGGACAGCTCATGCGAATCGTGTCTGCCAATTTGAACGGTATCCGTTCTGCTGCGAATAAAGGTTTTTTTGATTGGTTGCCAGCGTTGGCGGCAGATGTGATCTGTTTGCAGGAGCTGAAAGCCCAAGATGCCGACTTGACCGATCTGATGCGGTCACCGCATGGCATGCATGGCTTTTTCCATTGTGCGGAGAAGAAGGGCTATAGCGGCGTCGGCATTTATTCACGACGCGCTCCGGACAGGGTGATCGAAGGACTGGGCATTGCAGATATCGATGCGGAAGGGCGCTATCTGCGGGCGGATTTCGGCAATCTGACAGTGATCTCGCTGTATCTGCCATCTGGCTCCAGTTCTGAAGAGCGACAGCAGATCAAGTTCAGTTTCATGGCACGTTTCTACCCCCATTTGCAGGCCTTGATTGCAGAGGGGCGCGATATCGTGCTGTGTGGTGATTGGAATATCGCACACCGCGAATTGGATTTGAAAAACTGGAAGGGGAACCTGAAGAACTCGGGCTTTCTGCCTGAAGAGCGTGCCTGGATTGGTCAGGTGTTCGACGAATTGGGGTGGGCTGATGTCTGGCGCCGTTTATACCCCGACGTGCCGGGCTACACCTGGTGGTCAAATCGTGGGCAAGCCTATGCGAAGGATGTGGGCTGGCGGATCGACTATCACATCGCAACGCAGGCATTGGCCGCCAAAGCGCAGCAGGGCAGTATCTATAAAGAGGTTAAGTTTTCAGACCACGCGCCTTTGATTGTCGATTACGACTATCCATTTTGAGTGTGCGTGCGGCCAATTTTCGAACCGGGAGTCAGGTTCGCCCTGCGGGCCAGTCGAAGCCAGCTGCCATTGGGAAGCTGGCTTCTTCGTTGATGGGTCACGGTCAGTGCTTGCCGGATAATCTATCCATCAACGCAAACAACACGCCAGAAACCAGGAAGGTCATGTGAATGCCGATCAGCCAAGCCAAGTTCTCATGGCTGGTGGATTCGATGTTCACGAAGGCTTTCAGGAGATCGATGGCGGAAATGGCAACAATCGAGCCGATCAGTTTCAATTTCAGATCGGCATAGGTGACCTTGCCCATCCAGCTCGGTTTGTCAGGGGAGTTGTGGGCGACATCCAGTTTGGAAATGAAGTTTTCATAGCCACTGAAAATCACAATTACCAACAGATTGGCAATCAAGGTGATATCCACCAGGCTGAGAATGGAGAGGACGGCATTGCCATCGCCCCCCATCACAATATTGACGACGGTGCTAAATTCTTTGATCAGCTTGACGAACAGGACCACGATCCCGCCGATCAGCGCCAGATAGAACGGTGCAAGCAACCATCGGCTATGGAAAATGGCTTTTTCCAGAAATGATTCAATTTTGTTGTTCTCACTCATATTCAATATCCCTACAAGTTGTGCTGATGGCCAGATGCGGTTGACGCAGTGACTGCTGGCCCATTGCGATGTGGCGGCAGGTGCCGCCCGGTAAAAGCGCCGTGGCATACCTGTCGTGCAGGCTTTTGCAGCATGATGCCGCAAGACATCGACAGGATCTTTCAAAAGGCGCAGCTGTCAATGGATGACGCTATTGTCTTTCCCGTGCCCTTGGTGTGTGGCCTGACCTGATCAGTTCCGTGGCGTTGTCGGCAAGTGCTCATGATCCAGTGCATGCTGCACCTGGATTCAAGCCCGGCCCGTCTTGGCCAAGTCATGCGCACAGGGCGGCATTGTAGAGTCACAACATGCTTTCTGCATCATGCCAGGCAAACATGAAGATCCGATGCGCCCCGTGGAGCTGGGGTGATGGATGCATGAATGAGATGGCTGATTTGAAATCGCACAAATTGTCAATCAGTAGGTGTACGAAGCTGTTACCTTGCGCCCATTGTCGGTCAATCACAGTGGTGAGGCGATGGCTGGCAATGTGATAGGGGCCGGCATCAAACATCTACCTAAAACAAGATTGCCAGCCTGTTCGACACAGCACATGACAGGTTATGTGCCTGATCATCATCAAGCGGGTATGGAGACCTAGATGACACACTCAACATTACGACCTCTTGCCATTGCCTTATTGGCAGGCATGGCGCATTTGGCGCAGCCCAGTATGGCGGCAACCGAGCAGACCAAGGCCAGCGCTGCGATTCTGCTGCAAGGTTTTCACTGGAATGCCTGGAACTACAACTACGGCTGGTATGCCAACCTGGCTGGCAAAGCGGCTGATATGAAGGCGTTGGGCATCACCCACGTCTGGTTTCCTCCTCCATCGGATGCCGCCTCCAATGAGGGCTATCTGCCTCGACAATTGAATGTGCTGGACAGCAAATATGGCTCAGAATCCGCGCTGAAAGATGCAATCGGTGCCCTGAAGAATCAAGGCATCCATTCCGTGGTGGATGTGGTCATCAATCACCGCGTCGGCACAACCAATTGGGCAGATTTCACCAACCCGACTTGGGGTTGCAATGCGGTGGTCAAAGAAGATGAATGGAGCGGTGCTTGTGGAAATAGCGACACCGGTGATGGCTATAGCGCGGGACGTGACCTCGACCACACCCAGCCACAAGTGCAGAACGATCTGAAGAGCTGGATCGGAGGCAGGCTGAAGAACCTGGGTTTCAGCGGTATCCGTTACGATTATTCAAAAGGCTACGGCCCACAATATGCCAAGATGTACCACGATGCCATGACCCCCGATTTCTGTGTGGGCGAAATCTGGACTGATCTGAATTACAACGATGTGGATGTGCATCGCAAAGTGCTGATGAACTATGTGGATGGCACTGGCGGCACCTGTGGCGCCTTCGATTTCACCACCAAGGGTTTACTGAATCAGGCATTGACCCACGGCGACTACTGGCGCCTGAAAGATGGCAGTGGCAAACCCGCCGGTGGGATTGGCTGGTGGGCGCAGAAAATGGTCACCTTTGTGGACAACCATGATACCGGCCCATCTGAGCGCTGTGGCAATGGGCAGAGCCACTGGCCGGTGCCGTGTGGCCAGGTCATGGAGGGTTACGCCTACATCTTGACCCATCCTGGCATTCCCAGCGTCTATTACGCCCACGTCTACGACTGGAACCTGCGGAACAATATCAAGAGCCTGATCGATGTGCGCAAGGCGGCTGGCATCACCTCGACCTCTTCAGTCAATATCGTCGCGGCACAGCAAGGCTTGTATGCGGCAATTGTCAGTGGTGCTGATGCGCAGGTGGCAGTCAAGATCGGCCCCAACAGCTGGAGCCCCGGCAATGGTTGGACATTGTCCACATCTGGGACAAATTACGCGGTGTGGGTCAAGGGTGGAAGCAACAACAGCTGCAGCGTCCAGGTCAATTTCAGTATCGCCAATGCCAATACGGATGCCAGCCAAAGTGTGTATGTCGTCGGCAACCAAGCTGCACTGGGGGATTGGGCGCCTGGGCAGGGCTTCAAACTGACTGCACAAGGCGCTGGCAACAACGTGACCTGGGCTGGCAGCAAAAATCTGCCTTGCAATAGCGCGGTCCAATATAAATATGTGAAGTACAACGGTACGGCCATTTGGGAAGGTAACCAGCCCACTGTGAGCGGTAACCGAGAGATGGCTACCAGCAATAGTCATGGCGGCACCATGACCCGGGCCGATGGTAATTTCCGCTTCTGACATAGCGGGCTGACATTCAGTAGAACCTAGTACGGGCAGGCGTTTGCAGCGCACTGCCCGTTTCTTTACTTCTCGATCTGCAAATTTATACTTATCTGAATCAAGCCTGAATCAGCATTTTGTGGTAGTCTCGCGCGCTCAAAAAACACCATGATGAATTCGTTGATGAAATTTCAACAGGTTACGCCCTATCATGGTGCATATCGATCAACTCCTTACTTAGTCTGAAAACCATGCTAGACGCCCTGTTCAAGCTCAAGGAGCACAATACTTCGGTGAAAACCGAGGTTATCGCCGGATTTACGACCTTCCTGACGATGGCGTACATCATTTTCGTAAACCCCGCCATCCTGTCGGCCACCGGCATGGATCAGAATGCCGTGTTCGTTGCGACCTGTATCGCAGCGGCACTGGGCTCTGCCGTGATGGGTCTGGTTGCAAATTACCCCATTGCATTGGCCCCAGGTATGGGCCTGAATGCTTACTTCACCTTCAGTGTGGTGAAGGGCATGGGGGTCAGCTGGCAAGTTGCCCTGGGCGCGGTCTTCCTGTCAGGCGTCATCTTTCTGTTTGTCAGCCTGTTCAAATTGCGGGAAATGATCGTCAATGCCATCCCTCATTCGCTGAAATTGGCTATTTCAGCAGGTGTCGGCATGTTCCTTGCCATCATCGCCCTGAAAAATGCAGGCGTGGTGGTGGGCCATCCGGTGACGCTGGTCACCCTTGGCAATGTACATGATCCCAAGGTGTTGCTGGCCGCATTCGGTTTCTTGCTGATTGTTGCCTTGGAATATCGCAAAGTCCCAGGCTCGGTCATCATCGGCATCATGACCGTCACCATGTTGGCTATCTGGATGGGACTGGAGCAATTCAAAGGGGTGGTGGCACCTGTGCCATCGATCGAGCCCACTTTCATGCAGATGGATATCCAGGGTGCCTTGAATGCAGGTCTGCTGGGCGTCATCTTCGTGTTCTTCTTTGTCGATCTGTTCGATACGACAGGTACATTGGTCGGGGTGTCACATCGCGCCGGTCTGTTGGACAGCAATGGTAAGCTGCCTCGCTTGAAACGTGCATTGTTGGCTGATTCCACCGCGATCGTGGCTGGTGCTGCCCTGGGTACCTCCAGCTGCACCGCCTACATTGAATCTGCAGCCGGTACCGCAGTTGGTGGCCGCACCGGTTTGACCTCAGTTGTCGTAGCCATCCTGTTCCTGGCGGCGTTGTGGCTGTCGCCGCTGGCTGGCACCGTGCCAGCCTACGCCACTGCGCCCGCACTGTGCTATATCGCCGTGCTGATGGCACGTGGTCTGGCGGAAATCAACTGGGATGACCTGACCGAGTCCGCGCCCGCAGTGATCACCGCCCTGGGTATGCCTTTCACTTTCTCGATCGCGGATGGTATTGCCTTTGGCTTCATCAGTTACGCAGCAATCAAGATCATGGCAGGCCGCTACAAGGATATCGGCCTACCCGTTCTTGCCATCGCCGCGCTCTGGGTCATGAAATTTGCCTTATTCTGATCCATCTGCTTAAATGGGCAGTGAGACTCCCAACGATTGTGCCGGCGTAAGCCGGCACTCTTTTTTTGGGTTGCGCGCAAGTGCTCGGCGTCGTTGCTTGGCCGGCGCATAATTATTGTCGTTCGATTCCTCCCGCCCCTTTTCATTTCATATACATGGTGCAGCAGCTGGTCTGCGGTGTAGACCGAGGGCAGCATTGCGTGCGGCATGGCTTGGCAGATTGGCGCGGGGATACACCATCAACTTTGAGTCAACATCATGTTTCTCGATCCACATTACATTCGTGACCGCATCCGTACGGTGCCTGATTGGCCTCAACCCGGTGTTCAGTTCCGTGACATCACCCCGCTGCTGCAAGACCCCAAGACATTCCGTGTGCTGGTAGACATGTTTGTTTACCGCTATATGGATCAGGGCCTGGATCTGGTGGCGGGGGTGGATGCGCGTGGCTTTATCTTGGGTGCGGTGGTTGCCTATGAATTGAATTTGGGATTTGTGCCTATCCGCAAAAAGGGCAAGCTGCCCTATATGACGGTCAGCGAAGAATACGAGCTGGAGTATGGTAGTGCCACCGTTGAAATCCACACCGATGCTTGTCGTGCCGGTGATCGCGTGTTGCTGATCGATGATTTGATTGCGACAGGCGGCACCATGATTGCAGCCGCCAAATTGCTCAACCGGATCGGCGCCAATGTGGTGGAGGCTGCGGCGATTGTGGATCTGCCGGAGTTGGGCGGCTCGCAACTGATCAAAGCGCAAGGCATTCCCTTGTTCACTGTGTGTGAATTTGAAGGCGAGTGAGCCAAAGGCAGCCAAAGGCTGCCTTTTATTTGAATAATTACCGATATTCACAATAAGTTAATTGTTATTGGATTGGGTACGTTTTGAGATGATTCCGACCTGATCCGACAAACGGTAGTTGTGCTGAGATCAAGGTGGAAAAACGCTTCCATCAAACTCATCCCACCGTACTGAGATTGGTTGATTGAACAGTTTTATTTGCTGAAGTAGATTGACTTCGTCTCTGTCACCGGATGCAGACATATTTCTTTCATCCCGTCTGTCGCCAATGAACTACTGTCGGGCACTCCCTTGATTCTGTAGCTGCCATTCGTCCTGCCCCAGTACGCATCCTCATTCTTCTGACGAAGCGACACATCCTGCCCAAGCCACCTTGGGCCAGAGGCTTTCGCCCTGCTTTTATGTGGCCAATCCAACGATGGCATGTGCCATCGGCTGTCATTCAAATTTGGTGCTGCTTTCAGACCCTTGGCAATGGTGCGTACCCACGAGCATCACGTGTGGGCTGGCTGCCATGTTGACCGATGACATTTGTCAGCAGCAATCGTCGTGGAATCGGAGAATTCAAATGCAGACCTATACGCAATTATTCAAATTCACCGCCATGGCTGCCTCGATGCTGGCAGGTAGTCTGTTCATCAGCCAGGGTGCCCGGGCAGACGGAACCTGCCCGGCCAATGTGAAGGAGGAAGTCGTCAAGATCATGATTAACAATGGCGCTGAAAAGATGCCAGATGAGAAGCGGCTCTCGCTGGAGGCAGATCTGTACAAGAAATTTGCACCATGTTCAAAACCAGATACCAAGCTTCTCCTGCCAGAGGGGGCCAGTTGTGGGAAGACATCCTATCGTGGCAGCTTGTGGTATGAAGAGATGTCTTGTTGTGGTTATGACCCGCAGCGGCGCATGTTTGCCTGCCCGGTCAGCGTCAAGCAGTCTTATGGCTTTGGCGGGAGCCCCCTGCCCGGCAGCCGTGAGTATGTGTTGAACTGTGTCTGGAGTGGGGGCGGGTTTTTGCCTGTGGCAATGGATAGCGTACATCTGGCCAACGCCTCTGGGCAAAATCCGCCTTGGCAATTTGCGGTGATTGCAGCAGCTAACACCAATATCAATCTGGTACAGCCGATGAGTGGTGCATCGCGCTCGGCCAGATCGATTTTGTCTTGGCAGCTCCAGCCCACCGACTGTAATTACAAGCCGATCTGGGGGAATGTAGTCGATTATATGATTCGCTTGGATCAATAATCACGCTGCCTGAAACACGGATTGGTTGAGATCCGGGCAACCCGCCTGTGGGGTGGGTTGCCTTTTCGTGTTGGATGGCAAGGTTCGGATCTTGGGCGGCGTGCTGGATTGGAGATTACGCAATCCATGCGCTCAGCTGGGAGCCCAGCAATACCACCATCCCCAGCATCGCAAAAATCACCGCCGCCACCATGTGCACCAACTTGATGGGGAGCTTCTTGGCGGCTACTTCACCCAACAACACAGCCGGCACATTGGCCAGCATCATACCCAGCGTGGTGCCTAGTACGACAGGAAGCAAGGTGGTGTATTTGGCGGCCAGGGCGACGGTGGCGATCTGGGTCTTGTCACCCATCTCGGCCAGGAAAAATGCAATCACTGTCGCACCAAACACGCCCAGGTTATCCACTACTTTGGTGTCTTCATCATCCAGCTTGTCTGGAATCAGCATCCAGCCTGCCATGGCTAGAAATGAAATACCCAGAATCCAGCGCATGGCATCCGGGCCTAACCACTGCGTGATCAAAGCGCCTGCCAGCCCCGCCAGAAAGTGATTGACGACCGTTGCAGCGAAGATCCCCGCGATGATCGGCCAGGGCTTGCGGAATTTCGCGGCCAACAGCAACGAAAGCAGCTGGGTTTTATCACCGATTTCAGCGAGCGCAACAATACCAGTAGAGATCAGAAAAGCTTCCAATGGAGATTCCTTCAGGGGCTGGATCATAAACCTCAACCCGACACCCACCCAGCCCCAAGCCAGCGGATATCGAGTCGAAGGTCTTGCCAAACGGATCAGCAAAGGATGCTGATCGATGCCGCTCGTGCCATGATCTGACGACCAAGTGTGTTGACACGCGCTTCCGTCATATTCGCGGAACGGCTACTCCCCTAGGACGGGCGGAACTCTATCACGATAGGCTTTTCATCGGCAATCTCAAGATAGAGTTGTTGCTTTGATGGCCTGTAGTTGGTTCGCGGGTGATGATCTACGGGTTGGAGCTTAAGTATTTGGTGCCTGCGAACTCCGCCGAGTGACGGACGTGCTGCTGTGAAGGCCGTATAATCAGGGAAGATTGGATTGTGCTTTGGACTTGTCTCGGTTATTCGCGTCATGCAGCCCCATTTACCACGGCGGGTAGCCCCAGCCGATACTCGATATATACAGCGGCAACGGCGGCAGACGTTATTGATCATGTCGGCTGTGTTGTTTGGCTTTGGCCTGATTGGTTATGGCGTGTTACATGAGCGGGAGCCCAATCCGATGGCCGCCGATTCACCCGGGCCCGTGGATGATGACCCCTTCGAGCAGGACGATCTCCGTCTCCGGTTGGAGCTGTTGCAGGCTCAATGGCGACGTTTGGAGTCACTGCTGCTGGCACAGCCGGACAACCAACACAGTGCTGCTGCGATGACACCTGCTGTCGCATTGGCATTGCAGCCAATCGGAGCCTTGTCAAATGAGGAGTTGCAGCGCCGGTTGAGTGTGCTGACAACGGCTTTGGGCGAGCGATTGGCAGAATTGAAAGAGCTGAAAAGACAAGGCGTGCAGCGATTGCTGCCGGTTGCGGGGATTCAGCCCACGTCAGATTTTGGTTTGCGGATCGATCCGGTCAGCGGGAAATTGGCCATGCATAATGGCATCGACTTCAAGGCACCAATCGGGACGGCCATTCTGGCGATGGAAGCAGGTAAAGTCAAAAGTGCAGGGTTGACACCCCAATTCGGCTGGACAGTCGAGCTGGAGCACGCAAATGGCTTGACCACCCGATATGCGCATGCGCTTCGGCTATTGGTCTTTAAAGGACAGCAGGTGGCAGAGGGGCAGAAGATCGCTGAGGTGGGTTCCAGCGGCAAGTCAACCGGCGCGCATCTGCATTTCGAAGTGCGATACAACGGCGTGCCGGTCAATCCTCGTCGTTTCCTGGCGTTGCGCTGATGCTGGGGCGATTGTTCAAATTCGCCCTGCTGGCGCTGGTGCTGGCCATGGTATTCCGATGGGTGCTCAAGCCCACGCAACGCGCCAAGGTCAGCGAGTTTACCCATCTATTGGCTTGGGCGCTGTTGATATCGGGTGGGCTGATCATCTTGGGGCATTATTTGGGTGCGTTTGGCGGATCGGTTTGAGATGACAGTGGGCCAAGCCATGGGTCAAGCTGATCAGTGGATGGGTTGACAGCATGGTGCGACCATGACGGCGGCTGAATAAGGAGAGCAGGATGCGGTGGTTGTGTGGTGCTGCATGTTTGGCATGCGTGTTGGCTGGGTGCGGCAGGGTGGGGGGCAATGGTGACGCCTCCATGCCGTTGGTCCGAGTCGATGAATCATTGATCACCCAAGTGGAATTGGATCGTGCCCTGCAGCGCAGTGGTAAACCCGAGGGCGCAGCCAAGCAGGTGCTGGAAAACATGGTGGATCAACACCTGCTGGCGAGTCAGGCGCAGCGCGAGCATCTGGATCAGGACCCGATGGTGAAAGACGCATTGGAAGCCGCGCGCCGTCAAGTATTGGCGCAAGCGCTGTTGGAGCGGCGCGGGCCGGTGCAGCCTACCGAGGCCGAGATTGCAGCCTACTACGATCGACAGACTGTGTTGTTCAGCGCCAGACGTGTGTTTGGCTTCCAAAGCATATCGATCGCAGAACCCAAGCCCGGCCTGGAGTCCCGTCTCAAGCAGGATTTACAGTCAGGGCTGGGATTGAGCGAGCTGGTCAGCGGGCTGGAGCGTGTTGGCTATAAGTTGCGCACGGCTGAAGGGACGGCGGGGCCGGAGCAATTTCCAGCCTACCTATATGAAGACCTGAAGCAAGTGGAGCCTGGCCAGATCGTGGTTGCCGGGAATGACCAGACGTTGACGGTACTGAACATTCTGTCCGCCAAACCCCGCCCACTGAGCCTGAGCGAAGCCAAGCCGATCATTACCCGGTATTTGGTCGAACTGGGTCGGGAAGAGTCTGCAAAGCAACTGGTCAAATCACTGCGGCAATCGATACGGGTGGATTACCTGACGCGCGAGCAAGCCTTGGCGATGGGAAGCGTCATTACCTTGCCTCCGCAATGATCGGGCCTGTGGGCGTATCACCTGCTTGGTGCGCCCATCCATCAAGCGGAATCAACCTCAGCCCACGTTGCAAGCCTGTGGCGGCTGTCAGGCGCATCATTCGTCATTTGCCTGGTCTGCACTGCACCGCAGCATCCCTGAATTGAAAAGTGCTAAATGCCGAATATGGAAAGTCCCGCTTAAAAAATGTGCAAAATGTCTTTGGCGAGTTGCGCTGAAACGATTAAAATACGCACCTTTCCGCCCAAAAGACCGTCATGCAGATCGGCCCTTATACCTTGAAAAACAATCTGATCGTTGCGCCCATGGCGGGGGTGACAGATCGACCGTTTCGCATGTTGTGTAAGCGCTTTGGGGCAGGGCACGCAGTCAGCGAGATGATCACTTCCAACTCGCTGCTCTGGGGTTCGGAAAAGACAAAACGTCGCGCCGATCATCAAGGTGAAATGGCACCGATATCAGTACAGATCGCAGGCGGCATACCGGCTCAAATGGCCGAGGCGGCTCGGGTGAATGTGGCGCATGGCGCACAGATCATCGATATCAACATGGGCTGCCCAGCCAAGAAAGTCTGCAATGTGATGGCTGGCTCAGCACTGCTGCAGCATGAGTCTCTGGTGGCGGAAATCCTGGATGCCGTGGTTGGGGCGGTTGATGTGCCGGTGACATTGAAAACCCGGCTTGGGTTTCGTCGCGGAGAGGAAAACATCCTACGCATTGCCAAGCTGGCTGAAAATGCCGGCATTGCCGCACTGGCGGTACATGGACGCACCCGTGAAGACATGTACAACGGCACCGCCCGTTATGAGCTGATCCGCGAGGTGAAGCGCAGTATTCGCATTCCAGTCATTGCCAATGGCGATATCGGCACACCACAGAAAGCCAGCGAAGTGCTTTCCGCGACGGGTGCTGACGCGATCATGATAGGACGGGCCGCACAAGGCCGGCCATGGATCTTTCGTGAAATCGCCCATTATCTGTCCACTGGCCAGCTATTGCCGGCCCCGGCGGTCGCTGAAATTCGCGGGGTGTTGCTAGAGCACCTCGATGATCTGCATCAATTCTATGGCGAGTATTCAGGGGTGCGGATCGCCCGCAAGCATATTGCTTGGTACACCAAAGGCCTGCGTGGTTCCAACGAATTCCGACAGGCCATGTATCAGCTGGAGTCAACCACCGAGCAGCATCAGGCTGTGCAGGCCTATTTTGACCAACTTGCGGAACAGGGTGAGCGCTTGGTGTATGAGCAAGAAGCAGCGTCTGAACCACTGGCAGCATGAATAACGGGCTATCCGGACCTTACCAGGGGCACGACTGAAACAGTACACCAGATGGGCAGATCGCGCTGATGGTGTGCTTTCAATCATGCTTTCTGGCAACACAGGATGCGCATGATCTCCGGCGCCCAAGGCCAGACCTGTCAGACCCGTTTGAACGGGCACGGCTGGCAATATCGACATAATAGGGAAAGGTATGCAAGGTAACGAGCAAATCTCGACCGCAGTGAAGCGGGCGATGGAACAGTATTTCCGCGATCTTGATGGCGAGGCGCCTTCAGCCATCTATGACATGGTGCTGGCCTGTGTGGAAAAGCCGCTGCTTGAAGTGGTGTTGTCACATGCCCAAGGCAACCAGACCAAAGCAGCAGAGCTGCTGGGTATCAACCGCAACACCTTGCGCAAGAAGCTGAAAGAATACGATCTCGCATAAGGCGCTGATCTATATTGATCTTTATCCAAATCTGACTCACCCGTAACGACGATTGCCATGATGACCAAAATTCAACGAGCCCTGATCAGCGTGTCCGATAAAACTGGCGTGCTGGAGTTTGCCAAAAGCCTGGCCGCTTTCGGTGTCGAAATCCTCTCTACCGGCGGTACCGCCAAATTGCTTGCGGACGCGGGCTTGAAGGTCATCGAAGTGGCCGATTACACGGGTTTCCCTGAGATGTTGGATGGGCGAGTCAAAACTTTGCATCCGAAGATCCATGGCGGCATTCTGGGGCGCCGTGATCTGGCTGCCCATGTCACCACCATGGCACAACATGGCATCGGCAATATCGACTTGGTCTGTGTCAATTTGTATCCCTTCACCCAAACGGTTGCCAAGCCTGATTGCTCGTTGGACGACGCGATCGAGAACATCGATATCGGTGGGCCGGCCATGGTGCGCTCCGCAGCCAAAAACCACGCTCATGTCGCCATTGTGACCGATGCCGCAGACTACTCCGCATTGATTGAAGAAATGCGGGCCAACGAAGGTGCATTGGGCCTGCCAACCCGTTATAAGCTGGCTTGCAAGGCCTTCTCCCATACCGCAGCTTATGACAGCGCAATCAGCAACTATCTGACGGGTCGTAATCATGAGAACCAGCCGACGGCTGATTTTCCTGATCGTTTCAACATCAACGTCGAAAAAGTGCAGGACATGCGCTATGGCGAGAATCCTCACCAAAAGGCCGCGTTCTACCGTGATCTGGCAGCTGTGCCTGGCGGCATTGCCAGCTATACCCAACATCAGGGTAAAGAGCTCAGCTATAACAATATTGCTGACGCAGACGCAGCCTGGGAAGCGGTCAAGACCTTTGACCAGACGGCTTGCGTGATCGTCAAGCACGCCAACCCTTGCGGCATTGCCGTGGCCAATGACACGCTGACCGCCTACAAGCTGGCTTTTGCCACCGACACCACCAGCGCTTTTGGTGGCATCATCGCATTTAATCGTGAAGTCGATGTTGCGACTGCTGAAGCCGTTTCCGCCCAGTTTCTGGAAGTGTTGATCGCACCTGCCTATACCGCTGAAGCACGAGCCTTGTTGTCCAAGAAGGTCAATGTGCGTGTGTTGGAAGTGCCGCTGGATGCGGGCCACAACCCCTATGATCTGAAGCGGGTTGGTGGTGGCTTGCTGGTGCAAAGCGCAGATATCCGTAATGTAGGATTGGACGAATTGAAAGTGGTGACCAAGCGTCAGCCCACCCCTGCCGAGCTGCAAGACCTGTTGTTTGCATGGCGCGTGGCCAAGTTCGTCAAGTCGAATGCCATCGTGTTCGCAAAAAATGGCCAGACGGCTGGCATTGGGGCTGGCCAGATGAGCCGGGTGGATTCCACCAAGATCGCGGCCATCAAAGCGGCGAGCGCGGGTTTGTCGCTGGCTGGGGCGGTTGCAGCCTCGGACGCATTCTTCCCATTCCGCGACGGTGTGGACGTGATTGCTGAAAACGGCATCAAAGCAATCATCCAGCCTGGCGGATCAGTTCGTGATGAGGAAGTATTTGCAGCGGCAGACGAGCACGGTATTGCCATGGTGTTGACGGGCACACGTCATTTCCGTCATTGAAATGGACTGTCATGGCCCTGCCTGAGCGGGGCTGAATCCCTTTTTTGAATTGCTCGAACAGGATTGTTTGATGAAAGTACTGGTCATCGGCTCTGGCGGTCGTGAACATGCGCTGGCGTGGAAGCTTGCGCAGTCGCCGAAAGTGCAGCGGGTTTACGTTGCCCCGGGCAATGCGGGCACGGCACAGGAAGAAGGGGTGGTGAATGTCGAGATCACCGCCATTGCAGACCTGATCACGTTTGTGAAACAAGAAAACATCGAGCTGACCGTGGTTGGCCCAGAGGCGCCCTTGTCGCAAGGCGTGGTGGATGCGTTCCGAGCGGAGGGTTTGAAGATTTTCGGCCCTACTCGTAGTGCGGCACAGTTGGAATGGTCCAAGGACTATGCCAAAGCCTTCATGACCCGCCATGGTATTCCCACCGCACAGTATCGCACCTTTGCTGTTGCCGAAGAGGCACACGATTACGTGGCCAGCCGTGGCGCGCCGATTGTGATCAAAGCAGATGGTTTGGCTGCGGGCAAGGGCGTCATTGTCGCCATGACATTGGATGAGGCGCACGCTGCCATTGACGCCATGCTGCTCGACAACAAGATGGGCGATGCGGGCGCAAGGGTGGTGATCGAGGACTTCCTGGCTGGCGAAGAGGCCAGTTTCATTGTGATGGTGGATGGACAGCATGTGTTGGCCTTGGCCACCAGCCAGGACCACAAGCGCCTGCTGGATGCAGACCAAGGCCCGAATACAGGTGGAATGGGGGCATATTCGCCTGCGCCGATCGTCACTCCGGAAGTCCATGCTCGGGTGATGCGAGAGGTGATCCTGCCTACAGTGGCGGGTATGGCAAAAGACGGCATTCCCTATACCGGCTTTCTGTATGCAGGGCTGATGATCAGCGAAGATGGCAAGGTCAATGTTGTCGAATTCAACTGCCGTATGGGTGATCCGGAAACCCAACCCATCATGTTCCGCCTGAAGTCAGATCTGGTGGATCTGGTGGAGGCTGCTGTGGAGAGTCGTTTGGACAAGGCAGAGGCAGAGTGGGATCGCCGGGTGGCATTGGGCGTGGTATTGGCCGCTGCCGGGTATCCAGACAGCCCGCGCAAGGGAGATGTCATTGCGTGCAATGCGAAAGACAACGAAGATGCCCATGTCTTTCATGCGGGCACAGTGTTGAATGATCAGCGACAGGTTGTCGTCAGCGGTGGGCGTGTATTGTGTGTCACAGCGTTAGGGGATAGCGTCCGCATTGCACAGAAGCGTGCCTACGAGATGGCCGAACAGATCAGTTTTGCTGGCATGCAATACCGTAAGGACATCGGCCACCGGGCCATCAAGAAATGATGTAGGTGATGTCCAGATCAACAAAAAGGCAGCCTCGGCTGCCTTTTGTTTTGTGCCATGTCTGATCCATGCAGCCGCTGCCTGCAGGTCAGGGTTTCAACATGTTGGTATTGGTCAGCGACGTCAGTATATGGTCGGCCCACTTGCCGTTGATATACAGGTAATCTCGCGCATAGCCTTCCACCGTAAAGCCCAGTCGCCTGAGCAGATTGCCGCTGCGCTCGTTGGTTGGCATGTAGTTGGCCTGGACGCGGTGCATGCCCAACTCGGTAAATGCATAATCGACGACCAACCGGACGGCGCGGGTGGCGATGCCTTTACCTTGCGCATGCTCGTCCAGCTCATAGCCAATGAAGCAGGCCTGAAACGGCCCGCGTTGGATGCCGGAAATGCCAATCGAGCCGATGACTTGCCTTCCATCGAACACATAGAGCTTACAACCACGGCCTTGTAGGAATTCATCCCATTGACTGGTCAACCGAGCAGGCCATGCCTCCAATTCCAGCATCGAATCAGGCCATGGGGGCGAAAAGGGCTGCAGGAAGGCTTGGTTGCGTTGGTAAAATTCAACCAACGTATGGATATCACTATCGTTGGCCATGCGCAGTGTCAAGCCCTCATCTCGGAGAACGGGTGGTTGTTTCATCACTGTGTGTCCTGTTGGCGGTGAAAAGCAGGTACTGTTGGACAGGCTGGGTGCAGTCCAGCGGGTGCGCCCAAAATCTAGGGCTTTCAATGGCCTTGGCATCATTTTGGTGTGGTCAAAGTCGGTCAATTACCGTTTTGCAATCAACAGAACCTGAGAAGCGGATGTATTGTGCTGGTATTGCCTGAGTCAACCAAACGCCATTATCCGAAACTTGAAAGCGCAGCCTATCCAGCTGCATGGCAGCGCTGGCCATGCTCAACACAGCCGGCATGCCATGGTGTGCTCTCAGCCGGGGCAGCAGTCTATCAAGAATCAAGCCACTTTGGCATCGGGCGGCGAAACATGGTGTGCGCATCTTGCGGGCGCATACCAGGACAGGGCAATTCTACATCCGTAAGGAGGTGGGCCTCGATCAACCTCGATTACTGTTGTCCTGCGCCCGCTTTCGACAGGGCATGAAAAGTACCTGGCCAGATCGGCTGCGGTAGGTCTTCCAGATCGGCAGCACCAGAAAAAGTGGCCGGGTATCTAAACCCGACCACCTCAAAGCATCAAATGTTTGGGCGCTTACAGCGAGCCATATGAATGCAAACCTGTCAGGAACATATTGACGCCCAGGAAGGCAAATGTAGTGACGAACAAGCCGATGATGGCCCACCATGCCAACATGGTGCCACGCAAGCCTTTCATCAGGCGCATGTGTAGCCAGGCCGCGTAATTCAGCCAGACAATCAAGGCCCAGGTTTCTTTCGGGTCCCAAGACCAGTAGCCGCCCCAGGCATCCGCAGCCCACATGGCACCCAGCACCGTGGCAATGGTGAAAAAAGCAAAACCGATGGCGATGGCTTTGTAACTGATTTCTTCAATCAGGGCCGGTTGCGGCAGGAATCGAGCCAATTTGCCGCGATTGACCTGAACCAACAGCAGCACCGCGACGGTCAGGCAGGCTTTCCCCCAATAGTGGGCGCCATCTGCCCATGCACCCTCCACCACATTCAATGCGATGCCAGCGGCACTCAGCAGGACGATGGCGATCCAATAGCGCAATGTATGTTGAGTGGTGCCTGTTGCAAGCAAGTAGGCTATGCCCAGCATGGCCGACATAGCAAAGGCGCCATAGCCGACGAAGTTTGCTGGCACATGTAGCTTCATCCACCATGATTGCAACGCGGGGATCAAGGGTTGGATCTCGTGTGCCTGACGATCGAAGGAATACCACAGCAGGAAGCCAACCGCTGCCGAAATCACCAACAGGACAAAAGCACCGAGCTGGCGGGAAGCGTAACGCGCTTCGTAAAAAAGATACATCAACGCGGTGATCAGGCAGAACAGTACAAAGACTTCGTAGAGATTGGAGACAGGGATGTGGCCGACATCCGGCCCCAGCAGATAGCTCTCAAACCAGCGAACCAGCATGCCCGCCAGCCCCATTGTGACAGCGGACCATGTCAAACCAGTGCCCGTCTTGTTGGCAAATTCGCTACGGCTGAGCAAGCCCAGCCAATATGCGCCGGTTGCCAGGAAGAACAGGGCGCACATCCACATGATGGCTGGCTGGCTGGCAATCAGATATTTGAGCAGAAAAGCCTGGTTGGCGCGATTCAGGTCTCCGCCATATTGCTGGGTGGCAAGCAACGCCAGTATGCCTGATAGTGGTAGTAGCCAACGGATAGGTTTCCAGTACCAGCCAAAGGCAATCAATGCGCAGGCAGAGAAAGCCAGAATGCCTTTCTCATAGCCATCCATGAAGTTGCCATACTGTGTCCAGGCCCATCCGGTGCCAATGATCAGCACCAAGGCATAGAGCCAATCGAACCAATTGAGTCTGGCCAATAGGCTGGGTTCACGGTAAGGGTGGGCGAGTTCCATGGGGCACCTCAATGACGAGCGGCGTGGATGATCTGTTCGATATCCTGCCGGATTTGTGTGAATTCACGTTCAAATTCAGCATGTTTGCGGTTGGCTGACATGGCAAGCACCAATTCAGTCGGCTTGAGCAATATGAACACGCGGCGTTCCCGGATATAGAACATCGCAAATACACCAAGGATCAGCATCAGTGACCCAAGATAGACGATATTCTGCCCAGGTGCGCGTGTGATTTGGAAGCCGCTGGCTTTGACTTCGTCGAAACCCGTGAGTTGCAGATAAATAGGTTCGCCATAGTCGAAACTGGTGCTGAGGGCGACCAGGCTGTCAACGATGAACCGGAAGTGGGCAGGTGACATTTCCTTGGCAGGCAACCCCGCATCTTGACGGGCCAGCTTGTCAGCCTCGATTGCGACACCCTGTAGAATCTGCAGATAGGTTCGGGCAATGGTGTCGCGTTTGTCCGCAGGCACATTGTTGCGTAGCGTCTCATCCAATGCCGGGAAGCCGCCTTGTGCGAATTGCTTCAGCACCCACGATACGCCCAATGCAAATTGCTCGCTGTTTTTGGCGGAGCTTGCGTCGGCGCTCAAAATGGCTGCTTGAGCGGCTTTGATCAGCCGGTCGGTATTGCCAGGCTCTGTCAGTAGAGCTTTGAGGCGCATGAAACCGTTGATTTCCAGATTTTCATCCGCAGGGATGCGCAGATACTGGAACGGCTCACCAGGTTGTGTCCGCATGCCGGTGACAAAATAGCTCTGGCCATCCAACAGCACCGGTTGCATATAGTTCATATACTCGCGCGCCTGCCCTGCTTCGTCGCGGAGTTTGAATTGAATGCTGGGGCCGACATTGCGCAATGTTTTTTCCGAGCGCACCTGCATGGCATTTTCCAGAGCGCTGGACAGCTGCCCAGCCATGCCATTATTGGTAGGTTTGCTTTGGCTGAAATTCTCAATGTTGAAGGGTCGGAAATCACCCAATTCGAGTGAAAAATCCTTGCCACTCAACTTGATAGGCATGATGACTTGAGAGCGGGCTTTGAAGGGGATCGGTTTGCTGCTCGCGCCGCGCAGTGTCCACTGCGCCAGCTCCAGCCCAGAGCCACCATCTCCAAAGCTGGCTTGGTAGATGGCGGCGCCACCGAAGAGCATCGGGTGGTTCACCTTGACCGTACCGACTTTGGTTTTGCCGGTAGCCTTATCGGTCACTTCAATGTCGCTGGCGAACAACTTAGGTTGTCCCGTTGAATAGTGCTCGATATGGAACTGTTTCAGTTTGATGCTGAAAGGTAGCTCCTGAACCATATAGCCGTTGCCAACATTAATGAACATCACATCGGCTTCGCTGCCCGCTGGAATGGTGACATTACCGCGAAAGGCAAGGCTGGTCTCAGGTAATCTGCTGATTTCCGGGACTTTGCTTTGAGGGATGTTCCGGGTTTCGGCATGCTTGGTGCCTAATAATTGCTGCACCTTCAGCGGGATGTTGCCATCCAACAACCCACCAATACAGATGAGGACAATTGCTGCATGCGCAAAGAAATAACCCAGTTTTTGCATGCTACCGGCTTTACCTGCAAGCAGTTCGCCACCGGTGACTTGATCCTGCCGTTTGAATCGATACCCTTTGGCTGTCAGGTATTGCTGTAATTCGGTGCTCAGCGCTGAGCCCGACGATGCCAGTGGGTAGGTCGCTTGGTGCGAGAATGCCTTCAAGGAGTTTTCACTGGCATGTTCGCGGAAGCTGCGCATGTCTTTCAGAAAGCCTGGCAGATTACGATAGATGCACAGACTGGTCGAAATCACCAGAAACAGCAAAATCCCTAGAAACCAGCCGGCATGGTAGACGTCGTATAAGCCCAATATACGAAACACTTCGAACCAGAATGGACCGAATTCGATGGTGTAGGCGGGGTAGGGCTGGTTCTGCTGTAAAACCGTGCCAATGACAGAAGCGATGGCAATCACCGTCAACAATGTGACGGCAAAGCGCATGGAGCTCAACAGCTCATACAGCGCACGGGAAAACGTCTGGCGGCGCAAAATATCAATCCGTTCGAATGCTGGATGTCACTTGCCAATGGCATGCAGGCCGTTTGGCGAATACAAACAAGGGTGGCCTAAGCCACCCTTGCGTGCTTTGATCAACATCAGGTAATCAGCGTAAACCAACCAGATAGTTGGATACCGCTTCGATTTCCTTGTCTGTCATCTTCAGAGCAATTTGACGCATGGTCTCGCCAGGGTCGTTGGCGCGCTCGCCTTTGCGGAACGCATTCAGCTGAGTAATGGTGTACTCAGCATGTTGACCACCCAGGCGAGGGAACTGAGCAGGCATGCCACCACCCTTCGGGCCGTGACAGGCTGCACAGGCCGGTAGCCCGGTAGCCGGATTGCCAACCTTGTAGATCTTCTTGCCCAATTCCTGCAGATCTGGCTTGCTGCCTTCGAGTACCTTGGGCTTCTGCTGGGACAGATAGGCCGATACATTGCGCATATCGTCTTCGGTCAGCGTGGCCGTCATACCAAACATGGTCGGGTTCTTGCGCAGTTTGTTTTCCTTGAATGCTTTCAACTGCTTGAACAGGTACTCCGGATGCTGGCCAGCCAGATTGGGGTTGATCGGCGCACTGCTATTGCCATCGGCGCCATGACAGGCTACACAAACCTGCTGCACGATCTGCTGGCCTTTTGCTGGGTCTGCCTTGGTCTCAGCCACTGCGGCGCCGGACGCTGCCAAACCGGCGATAATGAAGGCCACCATGCGGAATTTCATACGGGCTCCTTGCATCTGCAAAAGTAGATTTCGATTCAAACCTGTTATTCTATCCCAACTTATCAAAGCGATACCAGCGCACGGATTGCGAATGTCACTCTTCTCTCGTTTACAGTTCTACACGACCGTCAATCATATGCGTGATTTGCCCGAAACAAGGGCCGAAATCGCATTCGCAGGGCGGTCCAATGCTGGCAAGTCCAGTGCCATCAACACCCTGGCGAATCATACGCGTTTGGCCTATGTGTCAAAAACACCAGGGCGAACTCAGCATATCAATTATTTTTCATTTGGCGATGAAGCTTATCTAGTTGATTTACCTGGATATGGCTACGCGCAAGTTCCTGCCGCAGTGCGGGCGCATTGGGAAAAATTGCTGGGTCAGTATCTGGCAACCCGAGCCCAGCTTAAAGGGTTGGTTTTGTTGATGGATTCACGCCATCCGCTCAAAGAATTGGATTGGCAGATGTTGGAATGGTTTTTGCCGACAGGGAAACCAGTTCATGTTGTCTTGACCAAGGCGGATAAGTTGACCCGCCAGCAGCAGGCCCTGACATTGAATGCGGTCAAGAAAGCACTGGCAGATCACCCAAACTGTACAGTCCAGTTGTTCTCAAGCTTGAAGAAAACCGGTGTGGAAGCGCTGGAGCAGGCTATTGTGGATTGGATAAAAATGGATTGATATCAATAGTTTAATTTAATTGACAAATTCATTGGAACTCGCAGATGAATGGACTATCTTAGGTAGTAGGCGAGACTTTCCGCCTCCCGCTTCTCCTCCCTGAGCGGGTGCCTTACTCGTTAAGGCGTTTCACCCCGGCTTTCCCCTTTAGGCCGGGGTTTTTCTTTGTGCCGCTGCAACTGTATTTGATGAATACGGCATGCTGAACATTAGCAAGTCCTAAAAAATGCGCTAACATTAATTACCGCGCGTGGGTTTGCGGGTGCTTCCGAGGCTTGCCTGTCCACGCGGTATCGCATAAAAACGAATTGAACCCCGAATAAAATTTCATCGCCGTAACAGGCTGGAAGTATCATCTATTGCTGTTTGACAGCGATGCCGCTTGGTATGGTGCCATTCGGCTCGTGCTAAACGGAACGCCAAGGAGGTTGTGTGACTGGTACAACGGATCTGAAGGGTGTCAAGGTCATGGTGATTGACGATAGCAACACCATCAGACGCAGTGCAGAGATTTTTCTTGGTCAGGCTGGCTGTGAAGTCATCTTGGCAGAAGATGGGTTTGATGCACTTGCGAAGATCACTGACTTTCATCCCGATCTGATCTTCGTCGATGTCATGATGCCACGTCTGGATGGTTATCAGACATGTTCATTGATCAAGAAGCACCCACGCTTCAAAGCTACGCCCGTTATTATGCTGTCCAGCAAAGATGGTTTGTTCGACCGTGCACGTGGCCGCATGGTAGGCTCTGACGAATATCTGACGAAACCATTTACCAAGGACAGCCTGTTGCAAGCTGTCGGCCAACACGCCAGACAGCCGGTTTAATTCTGAAATAGACATCATCGTGTATCGAGGAAATACAAAATGCCGATCAAGAAAATCATGGTAGTGGATGACTCCCCGACCGAACGCCACGTGTTGAGTGAGATGCTGACTCGCAATGGATTCGAGGTGGTCACTGCCGAGAGTGGTGAAGAAGCAGTAACCAAGTCGAAGGTGGCATTGCCCGACCTCATCATCATGGATGTTGTCATGCCCGGACTGAATGGATTCCAGGCAACCCGTACCATCACCCGCGAAGAAGCGACCAAGCATATTCCTGTGATCATGTGTACGACCAAAGGGCAGGAAACCGACAAGATCTGGGGGCTTCGCCAGGGCGCGCGGGACTACATTGTCAAACCTGTCAATCAAGAAGAATTGCTGCAGAAGATCTCTGCACTCGGCTAATCGCCTGTCAAGCGAGCGGGAGCACCCCACCTTATGGCAAAAAAAATCAGTCTCAGGGAATACCAGGAAAGCGTAGTCGCCAAGTTGCAGTCATCGCTGGCATCCAGCACTGCTGCAGCTTCCAAACTTGGATTGCAAATTGGCAATGAGCGTTGGGTGGTGGATCTACAGGATACCAGCGAGGTGGTCGCGGTTACCGAGATTGAACCTGTACCGCTCACCCAGAGCTGGTTCCGCGGGGTGACCAATGTTCGCGGAAATCTGTACAGTGTGATTGATTTGCCGGCTTTCTTCGGCGGTGAATTTTCTGTTGTGACCAGTAGCAGTCGTCTGCTGTTGGTCAACCCGCATTTCATTGCCAGTTCTGCGCTGTTGGTTACCCGCATGCTCGGTCTGCGCGGTTTGCAGAGCATGGAAGCGGTGGAAGTACCTCCTGATAGCCCACCTTGGCTGGGAGGTAGATTACGAGATCAAGATGGTATCGTCTGGAACGTACTCAATATTTCGGCGCTGACAACAAACCCGCAGTTTCTGCAGGTTGCCGCGTAATTCCAACATTTCAGTCGTCTCCGACTTGTTCGGTGAGGGAGATAAACAAAAATGGCGTTTTCCATAAAAAATCTGTTCGGCAAGTTGATTGGCCGTGGTGGTGATGGTAGCGGCGATCGACCGTTCGACCCATCCAAAACCGTCTCCATCATCGAAAAACTACGCACAACCACAGATTCCGACATGCCGGCGCCTTTGCCGCTGATCGGTCATTTACCAGCCAAGCAACAATCCACCATTTTCACGACTGGGATTGTTGTGTGTCTCGTCTGTGCGGGTGCGCTGGTTTTGTGGGATATCCGGACATCCAACCATAATTCGCTGCGTCGTGCGACATCAACGGAAATGCAGATGTTGTCGCAGCGTATGGCACGTGCTGCAGCGCAGGCGATTCAAGGTAACGAAGGTGCGTTTGGCACGTTGAATGAGGCATATGGCTCATTTGGCAAGGATTTGGCGAGATTGCGCGATGGCGATGATGATCTTCCCAAATCGTCGGGTGAGGCGGCGGATGTTCTGCGGGCAATCGATAAGGTCTGGAAAGAGAGCTTCCTGCCCAACTCGGTCAAACCGACCGTTGAAACCATTCTGAAAAACCAGTCCACCATCGTCACCGTGACGAAGAGCGTGACCTCGATCAACTCGAACGATGCCAAGCTGCTGGAAGCTACCCAGCAACTGGTTTCGCTGTTGAAAGAAGGTGGTGGCACTGAGCATGAGCGTGAACTGGCGCAACAGATGGTGGTGTTGACACAGCGTATGGCCAAGAACGCCAACGCCATGCTGGCCAGTGAAATCATCAACCCGGAAGTGGTGTTCCTGCTGGGGAAGGATGCCAACACGTTCCGGGATACCCTGCAGGGGATGTTGGATGGCAGTGAAGAGTTACGATTGGCTGCTGTCAAGAATCAGGAGACGCGTGAAAAGCTGGAAGAGATCAAAACGCTCTTCAAAGATTTCGAAACAGTGGTGAGTACCTTCTCGCGGAACCAGCAGAACCTGGTCAACACCCGCTTGGCGAACCAGACCATCTTCTCCGAAAGTGAAAAGCTGCTGGTTGATTCGCGCAAGCTGGCTAACGCTTATCAGACTGAAGGTGGTAGCGGCATCATCTATGCCCTGATTGCTTTGTTCGGTATCGGTGCGGTTGGCTCTTTGGTGATGTTGGGTAGTGTGAACGCGGCGGATGCCCAACGTCGTCGTCTGGAGTCGGAGCGTGAAAACAAACGGAACCAGGAAGCGATTCTACGTCTGCTGAACGAAATGTCGGATTTGGCGGATGGTGACTTGACTGTCAGGGCGTCGGTAACCGAAGACCTGACCGGTGCGATCGCTGACTCCATGAACTACACGATTGACGAGCTGCGTTCTCTGATTACCGGTATCAACAAGGCGACTGAACAGGTAACCAGCGCTGCGGCGCAGGCGCAGTCGATTTCTAATGAACTGCTGGACGCCGCACAGCGCCAATCTACAGAGATTGTGACCACCAACAACCGTGTACAGCAGATGGCGCAGTCGATTTCGGACGTGGCGAGCACCGCATCTGAGTCCGCCCGAGTGGCGGAACAATCGCTGCAAGCTGCCGAGAAAGGCACGCAGGCGGTGGATAACTCGATCAAGGGCATGAATGAAATTCGTGAACAGATCCAGGAAACTGCGAAGCGGATCAAACGGCTGGGTGAAAGCTCGCAGGAAATTGGTGAAATCGTTGAACTGATTTCCGACATTACCGAGCAGACGAACGTACTGGCGCTGAATGCGGCCATTCAGGCAGCATCTGCAGGTGAAGCCGGTCGCGGGTTTACCGTGGTTGCGGAGGAAGTACAGCGACTCGCTGAACGCTCGGCGGAAGCGACCAAGCAGATCGGCGCGATTGTGAAGACCATTCAGAGCGATACCCATGATGCGGTAGCGGCGATGGAAGTATCGACCCAGGGTGTGGTGGAAGGAGCAAAACTGTCTGATGCGGCGGGTCAGGCTCTGTTGGAGATCCGTCAGGTATCGCGTGATCTGGCGTCACTGATTCAGCGCATTTCTGGTGCAACACAAGAGCAGTCGAAGATGGCGGAAGATGTATCGCACTCGATGACCGACATTCTGAACATTACTGAGCAGACAACTGCTGGTACCAAACAGACCGCCGTACAGATCGGTCAGTTGACTGGCTTGGCAGCAGAACTGAAGGGTTCCGTAGCCGGCTTCAAACTTTCATAAAAATCGGGCCGTCTCATGCGCGTACATAGCGAATTTGATGTCGGCTCGCTGGTCTGGGTCAAGGCTGAAATTGACCAGGCGTTGGAGCGAGCCAAAACCTGCCTTGAGCAATTCAAGGCTTCGCCTGCCGATACTTCTCAATTGAAGTTTGGCCGCACACATTTGCACCAGGTGACAGGTGCACTGCAGATGGTAGGTCTGGATGGGGTTGCGCGGGTTTCCGAAGAGATGGAGCTGGCGCTCTCTGCCATTGAGAAAGGTGAGGTCGAACAGGTTGATGATGTGCTGGACGCCTTGTCTGCGACGGTAGACGGATGTGCCCGCTATCTGGAAGCCCTGATGAATGGCGCACCAGATCTGCCATTACGGCTATATCCAGAGTACGAACGGATCAAGCTGGCGCGTGGTTTGACCAAAGTTTCACCAAGCGACCTGTTCTTTCCAAACCTGGATGTTTTTTCCCTGCCCGCCAACGCGAAACCACTTGCCGATACTGAGCTTCCCGCGTTGGTGAAGGCGCAGCGTACACGTTATGAGCTGGGTTTGTTGAAATGGCTCCGGGGCGGGGAGGATGGTTTGGCGATCATGGCGCAGACGTTGCGTGCCATCGAGGCCGCCGTCCGTTCGCCCCGCCAGCGTACATTCTGGTGGACTGCAGCGGGTTTGGTCGAGGCGATTGCCAATAAGGCCGTCAATATCGACTACGTGGCAAAGCAATTGTTTGCCCGGATCAATATTCAATTGCGGCGGTTGGCTGAGGGCTCGCAAACGGTTGCAGATCGCCTGCAACGTGACATCCTGTATTACCTCGCTCGCTCGAACGAAGCGACTGACACGCTGAAGAAGATCAGGCAGTCCTTTGCCTTGGATGAGCTGATTCCAACGGAAACAGTAGCGGAATCGAGTGCAGATGCGGCGCGGCAGAAAGCGGCCCGAGCCATGCGTGATCTGCTGGCTCAAGCAAAAGAGGCCTGGGCTCGTGCTGCGGGTGGCCAGGCGGACAAGTTGACGCAAGTTTCAGAAACACTGGCGAATCTGACCAACAAAGCGCAGGCATTTGATGTCGAGGGCTTAGAGGCATTCCTGCAGAATCTGCAATCAGCAGTCAACTCGGTTCAGAGCAACCCTGTTTCAGAAGCTGCGGCGCTTGACGTTGCCACGGCGTTCTTGCTGCTGGATGCCCTGTGTGAGCATCCTGTCAGCCCAGCTCACGAGCTACCTGGCCAATTGTCCGCCATGAGTGCGCGTCTGGATGCATTGGCCCGCACCGGCAAGCTGGACGATTCGCTGCCAGCCCTGCCGCAGCTTGATGAGCTGGCCCGCGATGCGCAGGCAAAAATGCTGCAATCGCAGCTGATGCATGAGATTCAAGTCAATCTGCAGCATATCGAACAGGGACTGGATGCGTTCTTCCGAGATGCCTCCAAACATACCGAGCTTGCCAGCCTGCAGCCATATTTCCGTCAGATTCAAGGCGCATTGGCGATCACTGAGTTGAACGATGCAGCGGAGTTGTTGGCCTGGAGCCAGGAGACCACAGCACGCTATCAAGCGCCGGATGCGGAGCTGATTCCAGCTGAGTTGGAAATGCTTGCTGAAGTTTTGTCAGCCCTTGGTTTCTATGTTGAAGCTACACAAAGCGATCGAGCCAATCGAGAGGAGATCCTCCGCCCGATTCTGCGAAAATTGCGTGGCGAAACCGATGTTGCTGAGCCTGAGCCGGTTGAGATGGCACCTGCGCCGGAATCGACGGTGGAGTTGGAAGTTGACCAGCAGAAGCAGCAAGCGCAGGAGTTGTTGGAGGTTCTGCGCGACAATCCGGAAGATCAGGCCGCACAGGAGCAGCTGAAAGCAACGTTACAGACTCTGCAGCAGAATGCGGATCTGATTGCTGACAATGCCTTGGGGCAGCAAAGTGCCGCTGCATTGTCCGCTTTAAAGGAGGCGGAAGGTAAGCCTATTGAGGCATTGGTTGCCACGGTCAGCGAAATGGTCGGTGACAAGCCTGCCGCCGAGGCGTCGCCCCGCCCTGCCCCGGTCAGTGACGAGGCGGTTGATCAGGAGTTGCTGGAGGTCTACCTGGAAGAAGCGGTGGACGTGCTGGCCAATATCCGCAGCAACCTCGCCATCATTGAGGCATCGCCGCGTGACAAAGAGGCTTTGACAGTCATCCGTCGCGGTTATCACACCCTGAAGGGCTCCGGTCGCATGGTCGGCTTGAACCATTTGGGTGAGGTGGCTTGGTCGGTTGAGCAGGTGATGAACAAGGTATTGCAGGATGATTGGCCTGTCACACCGGGTGTTTTACGTCTGATCAACCTCTCCCATGATGGATTCGTTACCTGGATCGACGAGCTGCGTGACAAAGGCAGTGCATCGATCGAGGCCAGTCAGATTTTCAATATGGCTGAAGCATTGAAGCGAGGCGAGGAGCCCGCTGAAGTAGCTTCTCCGGTTGTTGAGCCTGTGGCGGCGCCTAGTGCTGACAAGGTGGTGGCGGACGAAATATCGCTGGAGCTGCCGACTTTGGATTTGGAGCCAGCAGACGTGGTTGCCAAATCAGCGCCCGTGCTGGATGTTCCTGTGGTGCCGCCGGTTGCAGTCAATATCGAGCCGGCAGAGGATGTGGATCTGCACATCGGTGACGTGGTGATTTCCTCGGTGTTGTTCGACATCTTCACCAACGAGGCAGTGCGTTATCTGGCAACCTTGAATGAACAGCAAGCACAGCTGCGCGCAAACCCGCACCAGGCGGTCTCCGATCGATTCCTGCATGCAGCACACACCTTGTGCGGTATCTGCCGCACTGCTGGATTTCAGGATATGGGTGAGCTGGGCCATGGCCTGGAGCTATGCATACAGGGGCAGATGAAAGCGCCTGAACGCCTGGAAGCAACGGATATCAATGCGTTTGCGGATGCAATCGCGCAGCTTGATGTGATGTTCCTGACCATCAACGCCAAGTTGGCTCCGGCGGCGGCGCCTGAATTGGTTCAGCGTCTGGAAGAAATATCGACACGACTACGTGCAGTAGAGGACGTGCATCTGGAAGAGGATGCGGAGCTGGCGCCGTTGCCGATGCTGGATGAAATCAAGCTGGATCTACCGCCCCTGGCAGAGTCGGATGTCCCGGCGCTTGAGGCAGATGCAGAGCATGAGATTTCTTTGAGCCTGGATGAGTCCGGCACTGATGTGGGCATGCCCATTGCAGAGCCTGTGGCGTTGGATGCCTTGTCTGAAGACGCGATGCTGTCAATCGACTTGCCAGAGGTCGAAGCGCTGGATCAAGATCATCATCTCGTCGAAGAGCCGATTGAGCTGGCGACACCAGAGATGACGCCCGTGGCAATGGTTGAGGTGCCCGCTGCCGACATCCCTGTATTGGATCTCGAATCTGAGCTGCCGATCGTGACGGTGGATGCTGAGCCTGCGACAGTGGCGGCTGCCGAGCTGGATGCGCCCACATTGAGTTTCGATGAGCCGGAAATCTCGGTTGAAGCTGTTGAGTCCTCCTCTATAGCGGTCGATCAGGCGGAGGACATTCCCGTACTGGATGTGCCGGTTATTGATCTGGATGAGACGCCAAGCGAACAAGTATCGCCTGTCGCTGATCTTGACGCGGCTGTGAGCAACGAGCTTGCAGTTGATGTGGTCGAGGTCGAGCCGGAGCCTGTGGTTGCGCCGGTGATCGAAGTGCCTGCTCAGCCAGCTGTGTCAGTGCCGACATTCAACACTGCCGCTACAGCTGTTGCTACAGCCACTGAGGAGGCTCCAGAGGTTTCCTACTCAGTTCAGGATGACATCGACGAGCAATTGCTGCCCGTCTTCATCGAAGAGGTCAATGATCTGCAGCCTCAGATCAGCAAAGTGCTGCGCGACTGGCGGGCAGATCCGGCTGCCTACGAGATGTCCAAGGCATTGCAGCGTTTGCTGCATACCTTGAAAGGTAGCGCACGGATGACCGGTGCGATGCGGCTGGGTGAAGCCACCCATAACCTCGAAACCAAAGTCATTGCATTGCAGGATACAGCACCTGGCCATGATGACTTTGATGATTTCGAGTCGCAGTGGGATCACGTCAACGAATTGATTGATGCTCTGCAAGGTAAGCCTGTCGCGGAAACAGTGGTGGAAGCGACAGCCCCGGCGGCAAGCAATCTAAGTGTGCCGACCATGCCGATGGGCTTGGTCGATGCCGAAGCGGCCAAATCCACATTACGTGTCCGTGCTGATCTGGTTGATCGCCTAGTGAACCAAGCGGGTGAAGTGGCAATTGCGCGTTCCCGCATGGAAGCGGAAATGCAGGCGCTGAAACAATCACTGCTGGATTTGACCGATAACGTCACCCGCTTGCGCACCCAATTGCGTGAGATCGAGATCCAGGCTGAATCACAAATGGCCTCACGGATGTCGCATATCCAGACGGATAACGAATTCGACCCTCTGGAATTCGACCGGTTCACCCGCCTGCAGGAATTGACGCGTTTCATGGCGGAAAGCGTGAACGACGTTGCGACCATTCAACACAACTTGCTGAAAAACCTGGATGAAACCGACGCTGCATTATTGCAGCAAGGGCGTATGACCAAGGATCTGCAACAGGAGTTGATGCGGATTCGAATGGTACCGTTTTCCAGTGTGAATGAACGGCTGTACCGGATTGTTCGCCAGACGGGTAAAGAAGTGGGCAAGAAGGTCAACCTGGAGATTCGAGGCGGACGGGTTGAAATTGACCGGTCGATGCTTGAAAAAATGACATCGCCGTTTGAGCATATGCTGCGGAATGCCATTGACCATGGTTTGGAAAGCCGAGAACGGCGGATCGATGCGGGTAAGCCAGAAGTTGGTGAAATCTCGCTCAGCCTGAAGCAAGAGGGCAATGAACTGGTATTGGTGTTGGCAGACGACGGGTCAGGGCTCAATCTGCAGCGGATTCGCGAGAAGGCGATCGGTAAAGGGCTCATTGCTGCTGATCAGGTCTTGAGCGATGAGGAAGCCATGTACCTGATTTTCGAGCCTGGGTTCTCCACCGCTGAATCGCTCAGCCAATTGTCCGGTCGAGGCATTGGCCTGGATGTGGTGAAGAACGAGATCTCCGATCTGGGTGGCCGCATTCAGCTCGATTCGGAAGTGGGCAAGGGTACGCGTTTCACCATTCACCTGCCATTGACGTTGGCGGTGACGCAGACGATTCTGGTAACTGCCGCTGGCCGCAAGTACGCGATCCCATCGGTCATGGTTGAGCAAGTTCAGGAATTGAAACTCGGAGACCTGGAGCGTCTGTACGAGCAGAAGAAAGTCGTCTGGTTGGGCAACGAGTATCCGTTCACCTACTTGCCGCGACTGTTGGGTAATCGTGATCACCAGCCTGAGGCGAAGCGCTACAGTACGGTGGTGTTGCTCCGTAGTGGTAGCCAACGGATTGCCCTGCATGTGGATGATCTGGTGCGGAATCAAGAAGTGGTGGTCAAGAACATTGGCCCGCAATTGGCGCGGGTGCCAGGTATCGCTGGTGCGACAGTACTCGGTAACGGCGATATCGTCCTGATCTTGAACCCCTTGTTGTTGCTCAATCGCATGGAGTCTGCCCGTACACTGCAACAGGCACAGGCTGACGATCAAGCACCGACCCAGCAGCAGGCCGATTCACTGGCGATGGTGCCGGTGGTCATGGTGGTGGATGACTCGTTGACGGTGCGGAAGATCACGGGCCGGTTGCTTGCGCGGGAAGGTTTCCAGGTAACGACCGCAAAAGACGGCGTAGATGCACTGCAGCAAATTCAGGACGTGATGCCTGATGTGATGTTGGTTGACATCGAGATGCCTCGGATGGATGGGTTCGAATTGACGCGCCATATCCGCAGTGATGAAAAAACCCGGCATGTCCCGATCATCATGATCACATCGCGTACAGCTGAGAAACACCGCAATTATGCGACTGAGCTGGGTGTCAACGTCTACCTGGGTAAGCCGTATCAGGAAGACGAGTTGTTGGGTCATATCGAGCGTTTTGTCGAACACAAAAAAGCTCGACAAGTCTGATTGTCCGTAGCTCAAGTGGAAAGGGCGATACCAGTGGTATCGCCCTTTTTCGTATCTGGCGATGCGCTGGCATGACGTGATTCAAGTGCTTGTCATTTTGCGTGGCTATGATGCGTGCTTTTTCTGCGGAGTAGTACGATGGCCGTTTTGCTCAATCCTATGAAACTTACCGCACTGGCGGTCAGCATCACCCTGCTTGCAGCTTGTGATGTTGATACTGTCCAGACCGTCAATGAGCCAACCTTGGTCGGGCGTGCGGTGCTTCCTGCCGCTACTTTTGCGGATGGCCCGGTGTCAGGTCAATACGTCACCGGTAATCTGAATGGGCAGAAGGCGCCATTCGACAAGCAGCCAGTACAAGGCTTCTCTGCGGTTCTGCGTAATGTGGATGGCAGCTATCTTGCCATGGCAGATAATGGTTATGGCACGATTGAAAACTCGGCTGATTTCAATTTGCGGGTGTATACCGTCAGGCCGAATTTCAAGACCAAAACCGGAGGAGAAGGCGCGGTCAAGGTTGAGGGGTTTTTTGAGCTGAAAGACCCGAATAAACACATTCCCTTCGCCATCACCAATCACTTCACCACTGAACGCATCTTGACCGGTGCAGATTTCGATATCGAATCAATGCAGAGGGCTCCGGATGGCACCTTCTGGTTCGGAGATGAATTCGGTCCTTTCCTGATCCATACCGACGCTAAAGGTGTGTTGCTTGAGGCGCCTATCCCCTTGCCTGATACGGAAAACGCCGGTCAGGAGATTCGTTCACCCCAGAACCCTTTCAGCGAAGAGTCCGCAACGCTGCGTGTCATGAATGCGGCACGAGCACATGCCTTGGCAAATGGTGCCAAGCGCACGCCCGTTTTTTCCCCTTATTTCGTACAGCTGAAATATGACACCAATGGTGTGAAATCGAGCCCGGATGCACACTACGCACGGGGCGCCAAATCCCCAGAAGGGCTGCGTAAAGCCAACTCCGACATTCATGATGTGGCGATGATGAAAGCCGCTGGCTTTCAAGTCGTGACCTGGACGGTCAACACCACGGATGATATGACCAAGCTGCTCAAAGCAGGGGTGAATGGCATCATTTCCGATCGGCCTGATCTGCTATATCAAGCCGTTGCAGCGTTTGATGCCAATGGAGACGGCAAACCCGGTGACTATTTGACACCCGCCGGCTTGATCGATATAGCCAAGTTCGATGCGCAGGGGCACCGTGGTGGTCGGAATCAACGCCCAGAGAACACCTTACCTGCATTCGAGGTGGCCCTGGACAACCTGATGACAACCATCGAGACGGATACAGGTATCACCAAAGATGGCGTATCAATCATCAAACATGATCCGTACATCGAGGCGGTCAAGTGCCGTCGTGTAGATGGTCAGCCCTATGCATTTGCAGACGAACGCTTGATCAAAGACCTGACGCAGGCTGAGATTCAATCTACTTTCATCTGTGACAAGATCTTCCGTGGTGCGGATCAGAAAAATGACCTGGCGCTCTCGCCTGTTTCTGTCGCCTTGGCGAACAGCAAAGGTTATATCAGCCCCTATGTCATGCCCACCACGCAGGACATGTTCGACTTGGTTACGGCCTACATCGATCATTACAGCAATGGTGCGGGCAAAGCTCACCCTGATGCACCTAAGCGTGTGGAAAACGCCAAACACGTGCGCTTCAATATCGAAACCAAACTCAACCCACGCTCCGATAAAGATAGCCACGGTAATACCTACAAAGATCGCACAGTAGGCTATGTGCAGATGGCAGACACCCTGGCTGGTGTCATCGTTGCGAATAAAATGGAAAACAGGGCAGATATCCAGAGCTTTGATTTCCGCACCTTGTTCCATGTCCAGCAGAAATTCCCTGCCATTCGCACGGCTTTCCTCTTTGGGGATTTCCCGATCTACGCGGGGCCGGACAGTGACGATGGCACAAACATGCAGGATGAAGCGGGCAAGAACACACCGTGGATGAACGGCCTGCCCTGGCCATACCGTCAAACTGCCGCATCCAACCCATTCCGCGCCAAGCGTAGTGGAGGGTTTGAAGGGATGGCCTTGTCAGCTGATGGCACCAAACTCTACCCGCTGCTGGAGCTGCCATTGGCTGGGCATGACGACAAGACTTTGCTGATCAATGAGTTCGATCTGGCCAAACGGCAATACACCGGCAATCGCTACCTCTATAAGCTGGATGCCAAAGGAACCAATATCGGTGATTACATCATGTTCAACGGTGAGGAAGGGATTGTCATCGAACGTGACCCCAGCCAAGGGGATATGACGGGCTTCAAAAAGCTGTTCAAGATCAGGTTGGGCAAAGCGGGCGACTATGTTGAAAAGCGTGAATTGGTCAACCTGATGGCAATCAAAGACCCTGATGGTATCAGTGGGGCTGCGGCCAATGGAGACATCGGGCTGGGTGCTACCTTTGCCATGCCATTCAATACCATTGAGGACATTGCCATACTGGATGAGCGTACTCTGCTGATCATGGATGACAATAACTATCCGTTCAGTGTTGGCCGGCATGTGGGCAGCAAAATGCCGGATGATAATGAGTTCGTGGTGATCAAATTGCCAGAGCCTTTGAAAATGGCCAAATAAGCACATACCGTTTCGGTGAGATGGCGCTACCGTTGTGGTGGCGCCATTATTTTTTTGCTATTCCTGATGGTGGAAACAAATAATGTCTTGAGTACCTTGAAAAAGATGGTGAGCAATATGTTGAACAGATTCTTTTTTGCTGTTGCGGCGGGCCTTTTGACCATGCAGGCTCAGGCTGATGACCTGGATAAAATACAGAAAAAAGGCGAAGTCCTGATTGGTGTCCGTGCAAACTCCCCGCCTTTCAGCTTTCTGGACAAAAGCCAAGGCACCGTATCTGGCTATGACATCGAATTCGCGCAGATGATTGCTCGCCGTATTGGTGCCAAACCTGTCTTCAAAACGGTCGAGCCGGATGACCGTATCCCTTCCCTCAAGGATGGGCGTGTGGATCTGGTTGTGGCTACGTTCGCCAAAACACATGACCGGGAAAAACAGGTCGACTTCAGCCTGGGGTACTTTGTCACCGTACAAAAGATCGCCGCCAAAACGGGCAAGTTCCGTGACATCAAGCAATTGAACGGCATCAAGATTTGTGTGGCAAATGGTACTTCAACACAGAGCCTGGTCAAAGAGAATGTGCCTACTGCCGTGCAAGTCGTTCAAGACGATTACGACCTTGCTTTCAAAGCATTGCTGGCGGGCAATTGTGAAGCCGTCGCCGGCCCCGCATCTGTGTTGAATGGCAATATATCGAAACAGCCTGCCAGCGCTGGCTTGGCGGTTGCAGAGGTACCGTTGGGGATTGAATCATTCGGTATCGGCATGCGTAAAGGCGAAAAGCGTTTGCAACGAATGGTGAATGACGCATTGCTTGAATCTGAGCGCTCAGGAGAGGCAGTCAAGATCTTTGAGCGGTACTTCGGGAAGAATTCGCCTGCTCCACAAATGCGCTTATTCAAGATTCAGGAGTAACTATCGCCAAAGACCCGCCCGTCACTTGTCCAACCATGATGGCTGTGATGGCCCCTGCGTTCGGGCAAGCGCAAAGCACACCCGGTGGGTGTGCTTACACAGACTGGGCAGCCAGGCTCCAACAGGCTGAAGATCAGGTAACAGCTTGGCTGCCAGTCACTGGTGAGTCAGTGCCATGGCGCTGTGCCAGCGGCCAGTCCAACGCTCAAAGACCGGCTGGATGCCATGGGTTTGGATTCCATCAATTCGGGACAACGAACTGCCGCCATTTTCCTCGCCCACCTGGATGGTTGTTCGAGACCAGTACCACTTTGACACCATCTGCACCAACACCAATGGAAAGTCCATTTGAATTATATGGATAGGGGCGTATCACTCTTGCGCCATCATCCGGTTGTTGATTGAAGCATAGATTCAAGAAGCGCAGATTGTTCGAGTCCTCGCAGGCCCAAATACCTAGGCCGGTTCCGGAGGTTTGGCTGCCACGCGTGTCCAGGCAATAGCGGCTATCTTGTCTATTACGGATGAATTCGGTTTCCCTCTCATGTATCCACTGTTGTTTAAGCTCCGAGGTGCATTTTTCAAGAATGACATTGGCACCATTTGTCAGCACCCCATTTTCCACCGACATACACATGTCGTCGGCACCGTTCCAAACACTCCATTTCACATAGACATCAGACGCCACAGCGTTGCTGCAACCATCGTTACCTGTGCCGGGGGCGGCTGCAGTCGTAGGGCCCGCCCATAAGGCCATTGTGCTCATGGCCAATAGCACAGCAGTTTTTCCAAACTTATTCATGTTCATTTCTCCTCGTCGTGCAATCACGGATGGATTGCGTAGATGAAAATCCCATCACCTTTCATGGAAGACTGAAATGGCGATGTAGACCACTCATGGTTCCTATTTGATATGGATGTTGCTTTTCACGACTGATAATAGGGTGATAGGTGATTGATATATCAATGATAAATTTGTATTTTTTGGTTCTTTTATGAATTGGCATGGCTCTGTGATTTGTATCATTTTGAATGCAACTAAATTTTAGTGATGAATGAAAATTTGATTGGTTTGTTGGTTTTATACCAATCTTTATTCAGCCTATATTCAGGTTTATTTCTTAGTCAAGTCATACGAAATTCATTAACTTTATGGAAGCGTAAAATTCATTCGGGTTGGTGAGGGTGGTTTTATTTTCAGGAGATAGTGGGTAAATATACGAAAAGGCGAGAATACCTGGTGAGGAAGGTGCTGGGTGTGTATGCTTTTGTAGCTTGGATGAAGATGTTTCTTCAAATAATTCAATTAGTTGTGTGGTTGAACTTGTTTTGACTTGACCGAATGTTCTTTTTGTTGGTTGACATTTAAATATGGATTGATTGCGCGATAAGATATTGTTTGATCAGTTTGGTATATATGATTTTTAGGTTGTATGTGGTTGAGAATTTTATGATGTAGGGTAGATATTCGGTGGTTGAAACTGTCAATTGAATTGAGTGTGTAACTGAATAGGGCTGCTTCAGGTTTGCGCATTGCCTTTTTTGGAATAGGTAATGCGTGATTTCAACTGCCAATGAAAACGTTTTTAATTGGCAGTTTGGTATCTTTGGCCCGACATAAAGAGCCAGGTAAACAAGGTGCGGGCTAACTTTTCATATGTCGCTCAGTCAGGCTCTGCTGTATGGATGAGGGCGTGTGGCATCACAATGAAAATTGCAGTGCTGGTTGTCGAATTCATCGGTCAGCCACTGGCCAGGTCAATATGGATCGTCACTTGCGTGGCGGTTTGCAGCCTGATGTATTGCTGCTTGATGCGGAGAGCTGTTTTCCTGCGATGATTTAGCTGGCGATGCATGTTTTACTCGCATCTGGCTGACGAGCGCGATCAAGACCAATACCGTGGCGACAGCAAAGGTGACTTGCATGCCATATCTGGCAGCGGTGGGGGCATGCTGCTGCCCAGTGATGTTGACCACCCATGCAAAGGTCGCACCCATCAACGATGCACCGGTGATCAAGCCCAGATTGCGTGCGAGGTTGAGCATGCCTGAAATCAGCCCCCTCTGCCCGCCTTGCGAGTGGGCCAATACGGCTGTGTTGTTGGCGGTCTGGAACGTGGCATAGCCGGTGGTGAGCAGGGCCAGAGGAATGGCATAGCCGAGTACGCGCCAACTGGCTGGAATACAGACCAACAACGCACTGGCGACCAGCATGGCGCTCAGTCCCTGGGTGATGGTGCGGGCAGACCCAATGCGGTCTACCAGGCGACCAGCGGGAAAGGAGGTGAGGGTGGCGAAGGCGGGGCCAATCGACACGACCAGGCCGACTTGTGTTGAATTCAGATCAAAAAACCGCCCCAAATAGAATGGCCCGACCACCAGTGCGGCCATTACCACGGTCGTGGCTGCTACGCTGGCTATCAAGCCACTGCTGAATTGCGGGTCTTGAAACAGGTGGACTGCCAGCAAAGGGTTGGCTGCCTGTCGCTCGATGGCGATGAGCACAGCAAGGCTGATCAACGCAAGCATCAGCAGGCTGCCATTCAGCCAGCCATAGTGGCCGCGCTCCAAGGTCAAGGCCAAGGTGTAGAACAGCAATGTTGTCATCAACCAGCACATACCGGGTATATCCAGGTTGGAAGTTGGCTGCCTGCTCAGGTCGGTTTGGCCGGGTAAATATCGGGAGATCAGCACCCATGCCAGCACGGCCAGGGGAATAGGTACCCAGAACATGGCCTGCCAGCCCATTGTATCAATCAGTATCCCCCCCAAGGCTGGGCCAAGTGTGGTGCCAATGGCTGACATGGTTCCCAGCAGGCCCAGCGCACCACCGCTCTTCGCCTTGGGAATGACCTCACCAACGCAGGCCATGGCCAGTGTGGTCATGGCTGCTGCACCCAGCCCTTGGCCAATCCGTGCCATGACCAGCATGGTGATATCTTGGGCGCCTGTAGCAAGCAGCGAGGCGATACAGAAAAGTGCGATACCGATCAGGAGAATACGTTTCCGCCCTAGGCGATCTCCAAGATATCCTGTGCTTGTAATCAATGCTGTCATGGCCAGCAAGTAGCCCAGTATCACCCATTGCACTGCTGAGAATGGGGTGGAAAAAACCTGCATCAAGGTCGGCAAGCCGGTGTTGACGATGCTGACACTGAGCGATGGCAGCAAAACTGCCAGCGATAAGCCGGCCAAGATGCGGCGGCTGGGGGGGAAAGCGGTGGTGGGCATGGTTGGGGTGTTTCCGCGTCAATGGGTTTGATCGGACTATAAAACCAGCCTAATCAGTGCGGAAGGCGCATGATCTGCATGTTATTCGTGCATGTGACGCCAGCTATAGTCCGGTATGCTTGCCGCTTCTTGGCAACTTTGCTCGCGAGCCAATTCATGAATCTGCCGGACTTGAATCTGTTGATTGCCTTGAATGCTTTATTGGCGGAAGGCAGTGTAGCCAAGGCTGCAAAACGCCTACACCTGAGCCCTTCTGCCATGAGCAGGGCGTTGGCCAGATTGCGTGAAACCCTGGGTGACCCATTGCTGGTGCGGGCGGGCCGGGGTATGGTGCCTACGCCCCGTGCACTTGTGATCAGGGAGCAGGTCGGCCAGTTGGTGCAAGGCGCGGAAATGGTGTTGCGGCCCGCCAGCAGACTGGATCTGACCCAGTTGAAGCGTACATTCGCCATCCGGGCCAGCGATGGCTTTGCGGAGACATTCGGCCCGGCCCTGCTTGAACATCTGGGGCAGGCAGCCCCTCAGGTCAGGTTGCGGTTCATGCAAAAACCCAATAAGGACAGTACGCCCTTGCGCGATGGCATTATTGATCTGGAGATTGGCGTAGTGGGCGAAAGCGAAGCCCCTGAATTGCGGGTGCAGAAACTGTTCAAAGATCAGTTCGTTGCTGTAGTGCAGCCTCGGCACGCACTTGCACAGGATGTGATCACCCCCGAGCGCTATGCCGCAGCGCGACATATCGTAGTGTCTCGCCGTGGGTTTGAAAAAAGCCGGATCGACGATGCCTTGCTGGGCTTGGGCCTGCAACGACAAGTTGAAACTATTGTCGATAGCTTTGCCACTGCGCTGGCATTGGCGCGTCGTACCAATCTGGTCGCTACGGTGCCGGCTCGTCATACTGCAGGTTTGCAGGATGGACTGGTGGTGCTTGCATTGCCGATCAGCTTGCCGGATCTCACGATTTCCATGCTCTGGCACCCCAGGTTGGATGCCGATCTGGCACACCGCTGGTTAAGGCAGTGCCTGCGTGTCGTGTGCGGAGAGCCGCCTGGCGAGGCAGTGTCTGGCGCGAGCTGAACAGCAGACCGGCGCAAACATCTCGATAGCATCAGGTACTAACTGATGCCCGTCACTCGTATCAACAGCCAGACAGGCACGCCAACATATAGTACCAACAGGCCCATGCGTTCGATCAGGTAGCGGGTATCGGCAGCATGTTGCGGCTTGGCCCAGGTTGCCACTAAGGTAATCGACTCAATACCCAGTCGCAGCACGGCTGCGGTGGCTGTCATGCCGATCAGCCACCCTCCCCACCACAGCAACAGCGTGGTCAGGTAAGCCTTGAGCCCCAGCACGTAGTACTCTCCGAACAGGCTGCCATACACAATATGCTGGTGCAGGTTGAATGCAATCAGCGACAGTGCCAGTGGGAGCAAGGCGAATTTCACCAAAGGATGGGCGATGCGCCCTGGCCGCGTCGCTTCGCGTGTCTGGGCGAGCAGGGCGATGATCGATGGTTTGCTGGTTTGTGCTGTGTCAATGGGCGTCAACACCCTCATCAATTTGGCTGGATCAGGAACTGCAAGGGTGTATGGCCAGGGCCTGCCTGAGCGGAGGTGTATGGCCAGGCCAGGGGTGGGCAGGGGTAGCCAGCTGGGCTCGACTGCACGGATATCAGCCAAGGGAAGCATCAGGCTGTCTTTGCCTCGGCGCAGCACCAGTTGCCCTGATTCGATGCTGGCGGTGGCTGCGAACGCCCGCAGGACAAACCAGGCTGCCGCCTCGGGCACCAAGCAAAGGCTCATGAACAAGCGGATCTGGGCCCATGCCTGAACCCGCAAACTGTCATCCAGCAAGATCGACAGTGCCAGCCAGATCAGCGCGCATCGTGCAAAGGCCCGTAGCGCACTTGCCAACAATCGGGCTGGCAACGGCAGCACCGCCACACTGCCCAGCGGACAATCAGCGGGGGGCGTGTCCAGCTGGGGCCGGGCTGGTGGTTGCCACCTCGGCAGCAGCGCTGTGATGGCCAACAACCCCAGCCATGTCACACAGACCAACCCGACCCAATCCCCCCATCTGACTAGCAAGGTGGGGGCGGGCGTGCCGATCGGCAGTGCGCCCACTACCAGGGTACGCTCACCCAGCCGTGATCCTGCGGTGACATGGCCCTGTCCATCGATGACCGCGCTGTAGCCATTGGTGGTGACGCGATATTGCGGCAGGCGGGTTTCAATGCTGCGGAAGGCGGCGACTGCATGGTGTAGGGCCGCGCCCTGGGGGTATTGGGTAAACCAGGAGTCGTTGGACAAAGTAATGATGGCCTGGGCGCCCAGGCGAGCGCCATGGATGGCCAGCCGTGTATCGACATCATCAAGGCAGATCAGCGGCAATACAGGTATTTCGCGCCCATCCTTGAGCGGCAGCGGGAACACCCGTGCACCATTGCCAGCCAGCCAGGTGCCTGTCCATGGTAGCCAGCTGCGAAAGTTCGGGCCATCCAACCAGGCTGGCACCCATTCGGTCAGCGGGAACAGCCGGGTTTTCCGATACATGCCCGATACACCTTGCTTGGGTGTGACAATGGCGGCGGCGTTGTATTCACCGGCGGCGTCCCGATCATAGGTGCCCATGACAAATGGCACCTGTGCGGCCTGCACAATGCTGAGGATCTCTTGATCCAGCTCTGCGCCGGTTTGGCTTTTCGGGTGACCAAGGGTGGTGGGGTAGGCGGTTTCAGACCACAGCACGACATCGACTTTTTGGCGTTCCACCGCGTCGTAGCTCATTGCATAATGCAGATCGAGCACCTCGCGGACAGCCGCGAATGCACCTTTCTCGGCGCGTAACTGCTCATATGCCACCAGATTGGATTGGATCAGGCCCACACGTAGCGATTGCGCCGTTGTTGAGGGCGGCAGTGGTCGCACGTAGGCCCCGTAGGCAGCCAGCAGCAGCGGAATGGCCAAGCCGATGGCAGCGGGCTTCAACATTGACAACACACCTTGCCGACGTTGGCCCCAGGTGCTGGCTGTTGCTTCGTTGGCCAGCAGCAGGCAAAAGGTCAGCCCTGCCGAGCCAATCAGATCTGCCGCTTGACGGATGGTTGTGGCCGGGTAAAGCCCATAGCCCAAGGTATCGCCCAGCAATTTGGGAACCAGCCGCTCTGTCGCCACCCAGGCCGCAGCCCCGGCCAGGGCCTGTACCCAAGGGCCATAGCGACGACCAGCCCAATGACGGGCAAGGGCAAAAGCGAGGATCTGCGGCTGAAACAGTGGCGCCATCAACACCAGCACCAGCAAGCCAGTTGACTGACCCAGCTTGGTATAGTCTCCAATCGCCAAGCCAAACCACGCGAAGACGGTCAGGCTATAGGCGATGCTCATCCCATATCCGCTCAACAATGTGCTGCCGAACGTCTTGCTCCCGTTGAGCGAGCACAGCCAGGGCGCCAGTGCCACAAAACCTAGCACCCAGCCCAGGCCGCCATACGCATACAAACCACACAGCACTGAGCTGCCAATAATGCCGATCAACATAACTAAACCGTTGGAAAAATAGAGTGAAATCAGGGCTTGGCGTGCCCGGTGTCAACTGGGGGAGGGATTACGATCCGCCGGATCGGGAAGCCCGGTGGCGCCAGCTCCGGTGTGACCACGCGGTCTTCCGGTATCGGAATCGGTTGGTTGTTCGCATCAAAAAATGGGCGATCTGGTGCAAACATCAGAATCGGCTCGATGCGTTGGCCATCGTCGGTTGCCTGATAGTGCCGGACATACCCTTCCGGCAGCGTGTAACCCTCTGGCACAGCCAGCCCGACCATGGGTGGGCGGGTGCCAGGCGGGTTGAAAGCCCCTAAACCAGTACGGATACCCGCTTGATGCAGTCGTGTGATCACTTCGTTCATGGTCGGCACTTGGCCCTTTGGAATGAAGCTTGTGATATCCGGTGTGGGATCTTGATCACCCTCGCGCCCAACCCGAATAGTCGGTTCATCGGCTTTGGGCTGTTCTGCTGGCGCTTTCGACAGCATCGGCCAGCCAGCGGCCTGCGTGGCTGGTGCTGAGGGGAGCGATGCTGGCGCGGAGGTCATCTCCACTGGGGAGGCCGGGGGGCCGGACAACCAGCCATAGCCCAGCCCCCATAGCACCAGTGCAGCTGCTACCAGCAGATAGCCGATCGACGGGCGCCACGCCCCCGCTTCGCTCCGCCAGCAGGGCGAAAATCGATCAGTGCGGCGCGATACGGCCATCATGCATGCTCCCGAAGATCAGGGCGAAACTGGGTTGGAGGTTGAGACTGCCCAGCCCATACGCTCATGCCCCAAGGTGTTCCAGATGGGGTTCTTGCCACCTGGGATCGATGTAAAGCGTGGCGCACCTGAGCCGGTCGTGTCTCCAAACAGGCCCGATCTCACCGTCCCACCGCTGAAGGTCGGGTGAGTGTCATCTGATTGGATATAGTCATGGCTAGTACCAGGCGAAACAAACTTGGTATTGGCATCACGAATGGTGGACTTCAGCGTGGAGGTAATGCGGGTCACATAGCTTGCTTCGCTCTCGCCCGCAATGTATCGCAACCCATCAGTGTCGATCATGCCATCACCATTGCTGTCGTAGTCAGCAGCCATATACTCAGCAAAATTGTCTGTGCACTTGAAGCCCTTCTGGCGTGCAAACTCGCACATCCAGTAGTTCATCTTGGTCAGATAGGGCAGGAACGTATCCCGCATATTGACCGTTCTACCGGTGCTGGGGCTGGTGCAGGTGCTTTGCTGATTGTCAGCGGCATAGCCAGGGTAGTAAAGGTTCGAGATCACCTTCAGCTTCACGCCGGAATAGGCGTTGGCATTGATGAAATCCATTGCGGCTGCTACATGTGTCTTACAACTCTGCAGCGCATTTTCCATCACCGCAACATTGCAGGTACCGCCCTGCTCCCTGAATGCAGAGCGCGCCTGTAGGCCATCGTTGCCACACATCTCAAATGTCACCACGCGGGTCGAGGCATCCTGCATATACGACCGCTCCGCCACGATCTTGTTGTGATACACATCAGACGCCACCGCACCGGATTTCGCACGGCGCACACTCTCCACGTCCGCATTCCACGCTGCCGACAGATACTCTGCATCCACTGTCGGTGCGGCATATTTGGCGGCATTGAAGACCGAGCTGCTGTAACCAGCGTAAATCGAATCACCATATGCCACAACGCGATACTTGGCCGACGTGCCAGGCCGGTCGATCGTCCATGACACGTTCTGATTCAGCGTACTCGCCATTACCTCCGCCCCACCCGTCAATAAGGCCAGCGCACACCAAGCCGCCAACACGGTGGGTTGGCGCTTTGGCTTCAAATCACCATCGCCTTTTACGGCAAAACACTTCGACTTCATCTGTTATCTCCTCCATTTGAGTGCGGCGCAGAACACCGCAGCAATCCCCTGTGGTGTGACGCAGGTAGCCAATGGCCGGCGCGGCACACCCTGCCCGTGCCATTTATGTTTTTTGTCTATGGCGACGAGCGGGTCTGTTTGTAAAACATCGTGATGGAACAACACGCGCGACACGGGCCAAGCCGACCCGGAACAGGATGTATAGGAAAGCACGCCAGAACAGGACGCTGGCACACTCCCACGCGCTGGGTAAGGATTTCAGTACTGAAAACGGCGATGTAAGAATTTTGTTATCAAGGTGGTGAGTCACCACAAGCCGTATCAGCAGATCGTAACGGTACCTACAGATTTGTCAATAAAATATTGTTATTTTTTTGATTGATGTTTTATGTAATGAGAGTTGATTGCCATGGCCAAACAAGAAAGAGGTAGATATGTGTCACAAGCAAGATGATATCGCTCAATAACGAGCAAGCTGCAACCCAATCATTGGCGAGACATCGTAGCCCTTTATGTCAAGGATGCCATTCCAGTCTTGGGGCCACATGACTATGCGATCTGGCTTGCGGGCGATGTCATGGATTGGAGAGAGTACTGCGCTCTGGCATTCAAGGAAAAAGGCTTTTCTATGTAAATGAAAAGTATGGAGGCTGGGACGAGCGTTGCCATAAATGAAGTTGGTATGCCAGCCCAGAATATCCAATCATCTGCATGATCTGGGGTGTAAATAATGGCCAAGATCATGAAGATGAATTTCAACGTAAGACCATGAATCAGATAGTAAGAGTAGCTCATATTGCCTAGCCAGCGCATGGGCGTGAATTTGAATATTTTGCTAGCCATGCTATTTGATATGAGGCAATCCAGGCAGAAGATGAAGAATAGCATGAAGATAAAAAGAAATTTCCACCAGCTATTCACATGAAAGATATTCAATATGATGACTATGGTAATGGATAGCCCTAGCGCTGGTAGGCCAATGGGTGGAATGCGCTGTATTTTTCCATTTTCGATAACTTCAAATAGCAATATCCCAGAGATGAACATCAATAGTCGGATATGGCCGCTATGAAATGAAAAATATGTAAAAAGTGTCAGTGCAGCGACTGAGAAAAAGGTGACGCGTAATTTCCAATGCCATTTTCGTAGCTTCATCAACGAAATGGCAATTGGAATCAGTAAGTAGCAGAAGAATTCATAGCTTAATGACCAGGAAACGGTAATGATGGTATTGATGTCAAACATGCCAGGGAATAAGAAAAAATTCTGAGCAATGAATATTAAGCCGTGCCAGCTATTTGGTATTTTGGATTCGGATGGAAATATGAAAGACAACGCAAGATATAGCAGAAAAACAGCAGTGAAAGTTGGGTAGATTCGTCGGATTCGTCTAACCAGATAGCTACCAAATGGCTGCTTTTTTCTGATCAGCATGCCATAGATCAGGTAGCCACTTAGTACGAAGAACAGATCAACGCCGATATCACCAATGCTTCTGACATGGTATGAGATGGTCTGTGTGAAGGATGACTCGGCCAACCAGGGTTCAACAAGTGTGACGTAATGCACCAGGAATACCAGAAATACTGCAAAACCACGGATGCCCTCCATGGAGGAGATGGCTTGATGGGTAGTATGAGATATTTCAAAGGTTTTGCTAAACCAGTTGATATTCATAGGTGTGCCATGAGATTGAAGTTATTCAGCTTTGCCGTGGCGTCAAGTGTTTCTAAATGAAATGAACGGTGTCAGTGTAGCGTGGTGGAATTGATCTAGCCAATTGTCATGATGTGGTTGGTTCTTCCATACAACAATCGCATTGGGCTGGGCTGGGCTGGGCTTGGGATAGGGGCCGGATTATATAAGCGGTGGATGGGCGCTATCGGCAGGCAATGCCGAGCAGGGTAGGGCGGCTTGGGAGCTGTAGGTTGACGCAGTTAGTGAAAAACCTGCCAATGACAAAGTGAGCTTTTTTCATATTCTGTGGCGTAGAGCCCTCTCCAAAAAGCCAGTTAACCTGAAAAATTTCACAGGTTGTGCCGTTTTTTGTGAAAAATCTGGCTGAATCTCTAGATCGTGATCTGTAGTGATGACCAATATCCGGCCTCCAACGCAAAATCAGTCGCCAAGACGGCCACATATAGAAAAGAGAAAAGTCGTGGCTCTCGGCATCAGTTATCGCCTAAATACAATACCAAGTCTGTGTTCAGGGCTTGACTTAGACCATCGGTAAAGTACAAATGCTTAAAAATCAGAACCGCCTAACACCCGGAGCATTTGTGATAAATCTTCTTGAGCATTTCCATCAACAACTCAGTGGAACCAAAAATACGCTGGCAAAACAGCTACTGACCAAACCATGGAATACCGACGTCGAATGTTTACGCGAACACTTGCCAGTAGCACTCTATAAGACTTTTTGCATCCTCCGAAAGCATGTCTCCTCAAGGCTAGAGCATATTCAGAACAAAACAGTCCCGCTCTTTCATGTTGGGGTACAGGCTGTTGAGATGGGGGTGCATGCGGAGCTACCTGATGGGCAATCCGGCTTTGTCGACGGCAATGATCGCGTCTGGGCAGACCATATCTGGGCACAAGTCGTAGAAGACCTAGGACAGGAGGATATATCTAGCCAGTCGTTAACCGAGGCCGACCGGGCTGCATTTGTTGCACTGTACTCTGTCGCACATACATGTTTGTTCGTAATGGCGGGCGTCGTCGTTCCTTGTGGAGACGACCAAAGGCAGCAGGTTATGTTTGAACGAAACTCGGCAATCCTAGAGGCGCATAAGCTCTATTGGTTCGCTCACTACTGGGCACATCAGAGCACGTTGTCGGATCACGCATTGATTCTTGGCTTCTTGGAAAAAATTCAGAATACAAATAACGCCTTCCATGACATCGTTCGTTCCGACAGTCATGAGTTTAATCTTCTTTGCGATTACTTTATTGACAAGTTTCTGTCGTTACACCCCGATTACATGGCCTTGATGCATGCGAAGGATCGAGTTGTTATGCAAGACATAACGGAACGCTTGCGGCTGATCCTCTACATCTACCTTCATAGCACAAAGCAACAAGTATCCTCTGGCATAACGGCCAGTGAATTGCTGCTAAATAGCATGCTTCCGATATATGTCCGCGAAGAAAACCTTAACAAAGCTGGATTTCCCACGGAGGCCATAAAATCGCTACTCGATGATTCAAGGCGGCATCCTGTTGGTGATCGATTCCTCGAGAATGTGGGGGATGGACAACTACAAGTCGGGAATCTCTCGCTAAAGTATGCATTGCGCAAGTACTGTCATGCGGGGTTAAGTACAATGAATTTCCGCGGTGACTGGTTTGAACAAGATTACATTGCAAACTACGTTCGCGACCGCATCCCCTCAAAACGGTATCGTGTATTCCCAGGCATCAACGATAAATCGGCGAAATACGACGCGGACGTAATTATTGAAGACTCTCGTTCTCATGCCCTATTGTTTTGTCAGATTAAGCATCGGACGGCTACGTTGCTTCCACATCTGCGCGACGAGCTAAAGGAGTATTCAAGTAATGGGCAAATTCTGCATGGGCTGGAGCAGCTTAGAAATCTCCGAAATCAAATCAGGGAGCCCGGAGTTCTTGAGCGAGTTCGACAGCGGATTGGCGAACGCCAACTCGATTCAGAAATGCTGGCTCAGCGCGCTGGCTTCCTGTTAATACACAACATCGAGAACCTAGATTTCTGCACGAGTGAGGGCGTCGCGATGTACGAATGGAACACGCTACGTAATCTAATGAAAGGGCAGATCGGGCAGGTAACAAAGGAAAAGGCGACAGCGGTCTCTATATCAGATATCGAATTGAATCTCCGCAACCCCGGCCAAGTAATGGAGGTTATATTGGGCTGGTTCAACCAGCAGGCGTATGCGGATCATCCTACTAGCCCACGGCACCAGTGGCCGTTGTTGCTGTCCAGTAGCTTGGTATTCAGAGTCTGGCGTAGGCTATGGGTCAATGGGATTAATTTTGCCCCCGCAGGAAAATTGGACTTTTGCTTCCCGCTTATCTAACGTAGTCAGCGGTTGCTATCTGCCAAGCCCCGGCTGGTTGCATACACATTTTTGAACAATTCTGTTTTTTACCCACCAGAGTTTAAGCGCCTATACTGGCGAAACTTGCTTGAGTGCTCGCTGTGGAATGAAGCAATTGTAGGTTTCACGCTGGCCAAGGGACACCTCTAGTTCGGAGGTAAAAGCAACTCATGTATATGAACACTGAGAGCCTTGGCCAGCCGTTCGAGGTTATCTAGCGAGATATTCCTGACTTGCCGCTCCACGTGGGCGACGAATGTCCGATGTAGTCCTGCCTCAAAGGCCAGTATCTCCTGAGACCAACCTTTTTCCCGGCGTAGCCGGATCAAATTTGAGGCGAGCACAGCCCTGGCCGAATTGGCTTCTACTGAAGAGGGTGTGCTGCTTTCTAGCATGAGATGTAGTCTCATGCCGTGCCGCTTTTGCGTCAGCCGCGTTTACGTCACAATTCGCTCGTTATCATAGTGTTTGGAATTCGAGCGATGATTTGGCGACCTATACTTGCTTCACTCCTATTGGCCTTCTCAAGCGCCGGGTATGCGGGGCGTTTCACGACAGCCGAGTTTGGGCCGGCAACTGCTGGCGATGTCAGAGATTTGGTAAGCGAGGCTTTTACCCGGAAATATCCAGCAGATCGCTGGTCGATTTTCCTGTATTCGGCCGTAAATCGCACAACCAACGGAGCGCTGCATTGCTACGGAATTTCAGGCGTAACCCCCAAAGGAAGGGACAATTTTCCCATTCGCTCGTTCAGCTATTCCATTCAACAGCGCCAGTCCTCCGGATCGGATACTGCTGCGGAGAAGCGTGATTTGGCGATTGCATGTGCAAGATGTGCTGTTGAAGCAATGATGGCGGAGGACGTAAATTTGATCTACGTACCCCCGCCAAAGTAGCGAACACTAGATACAGGTGAAGTGCTAACTGCCTGCGCGGAGGTTGGCTTCGCCTAACCAGTTTTCCCGACCATAAACATGGCTAGGGAAAACCTCAGAAAACGAGCACTCGCGTTTCAACAAGCGCCTCGCAAGATTCGCCAACTGACGGACCTCCTCGATATTCCGCACTTCGATTGGGGCACAGAGATCGACGCCGATACCCCATCGATACCATCGAGCAGACATTGAAGGGGCAACAACGTAATCAATCCCTTCCGCACATAGTCGATCCTCGATGGCGTTGACTCGTTCGAAATAGCCCGAGAGCCTCTCGGATAACGCATGAGTTCGAAATGCAATCTGGTTTTTCCTGGATCGGCCAACTCGCTTACAGTACTTGCCGATAGATTTGCCAAAAGCCTCGTCATCTGGCATTGGCCCAGCATCGCGCAATGCACGTGCTTCGATCTCATCCAAGTATCTTCTCCGTGGATGAACCCACCAGACCATCACACGCCGGCCGCCGAGCACAAAGCCAACGTCATCCCACCAGGACAAGGGTTTGAGGTCTGGATAGCTGTGCGGGATATAAAGTCCCAGGGTCAGTCGCCAAGGGTTCATTCGGTGATATTGACTCATTTGCCGGCGCATTCGTTCCTGTCGCGGATTTTTCATGACTTGAATCCCTCACAGGCGAAGCCCTGGCTTGGGCGAAGCAGGTAGATTTCCCGCTCCATAAATATGGTTTCCAAGGTTGCGGGCGGCGAATCCACCGAGCCGTTCCGGCGCGCGATTTCTAGCAAAATCTCCGCTTGGTAAAGCAGGAAGTACCTGAACAGTTTGTCTTCATCGATGGCTGCCCAGGCTCCGTTGTTTTTCCCTACAGCCAGGTGACCAATCAGAGTCAAAGGGGCTTTGATGTAATCAAGCGGATCGCCTACGATTTCCACATCATCATTCCGTAAAGCGATACGAAAGTCTCGTTCCAGTAGATGAAGCCATTCATTGCTCAGGTTGCAGGGAAGAGCCTTTTCGCGTGGCTGTCTGATGATCTCCTCGGACAAGCGTTGCAGGTCGGTTAGTTTTTCATGCGAAGTATTCATAGCCATTGTCTTTTGTTAATGCTGCACCGAATCGAGCATTTCCCGCAGGTAGCAGAGGTGGGTGTGAGATGCCTCATGGAGTGGCCCGATCAGGTGCGCAAGCCATTCGAGCAGCGAAGTTCCGGAGTGCTCCGGTAGCGCTGGCCAGATTCGCGCAGTTCGTCTCAATCCTGTGTTGAAGGACTGTTTTGTCACTGCATATGCGACAAAGCGCGCGATTACCTGCCGCATGACCGTGGCCTGGCGACTGTCGGCGCCGGATGGCTTGCCCGCTTGAGGGCTGTGTAAGTGGCTGGATCGTTCTGTCAGGGCGTAGAACTCATGCAACCACGCTGCATCCAGTTGCTTTAGCAATGCCGAGTCGATCAGATACACACCGGGGCCGTGTACGGGGAGACGAATGCGGTCGACAAACCTTGCGAGGTATTGTCTGGAAATATTCGGCTCTGCTTTTGCCGAGAGCGGACTTGAAAACGATGTTTGCAGCTTGATGAGCGGCATATTCCTGCCTAAGCGGACGATGCCGCTGCCGTGATCTTTGGCGAAATATCGTTCCAGCCACCCCTGAAGATAGGCGTCCAGATTCCGGGGCCATCGAGCGAGCAACATACCTACCGACGCGGAAGGGAATTTGGTTACTCCGATTCCGCCTAAATGCCGGTGCAACTTGCATTCCAACTGATGGAGAAATTCAATCTCGGCATAGAGTGCCTCAAGCGATAGATCGTGAAATTCCTTGGGTAATCGCCAGGCGTATGGCCATCGTCCACCTCTTTCGACGGAGGAGCAGGCAGAAATCAGTCGCGCGAGCACCACCGTACCTTGGGCAGCATCCGGGGCATCTATCTCGCAAAAAGCCTTGCCACATCGGCAATTCCAATCGGCACTGCTCCATCGCCACCCCAGTTTTCGTCCGCACTCACATTCCTCAACCAACTGGGTCTGATGAATCGGGCACGCCGTGACCAAGGGAAGCTCCCAAATAGATTGATGGAGCTGGTTTTCCCGCAGGCAGAGGGGGCAGAAACGAAGCCAGGCGTAGCTTTGCTTTAGCCAACCGTGCCACGTTCGCCATCGTGGCCAGTCCGCATCACTTAGCTCGCCAGCAACCGCTGATAACTGGGCAGCTGCGGCCTCGCGTTGATCTAGTGCGGCGTTGCTGTAGAGCAGCGACAGGCTCGCATGGATTTCAGTCGGAACCGGGTGACCATTGGCGTTGTAGAGTCGGTAGAGATATCCAGGCAGGCTTTCACCAAGTTCCCTGCTTGGTCGTACAGGCAATCCATTTCGTTCAAGCAGCGACATGGCGCTTACCTCCTTTCAACGGCATGCCGGGAATACCCCGCTCGAATGGTTCTCCTGCTCGCGTTAAAGGGCGAAACTCAAATTTCTCGTTGAATGGGTTCAGTGCGCCGATCCCGGCGCTCCATATTTCGCACGCGAAAGCAGCTTCCAGCTCCTCGGGGGTAATTGCCTCAAGGTTTCGTTGAACGACCCAGCGGAGTGCTGCGCTCAGCAAAGACTTGACGTAGGCAATCCGGCCATCGGTTGCGTAATAGAGCCGCTGCCCGAATTCCTCCCAGTCGTAATTGCCAAAGCGCAGCGGTACGGGCAGGCTGGGTATCAGCGATGCGAAAAGCTGAAAGCACTCCGTTTCGATGGAGCTGCCTTCGTTTTGCCCGAGGTTCATGCACAGACGACGGGTAAACCGCCGACGTAACTGCTCATTGACCCGTAACAGGCTGTCGACGCGTGGGAGCCCCAGCAATACTGTCGGCACGCCGATCTCATCCGCCATGCCTTTCAGCCAGTCACCAACCATGTACTGCGTTGGAAGCTGGCCCCGATCCTGGATGTGCTGGGCTTCATCGAGGAGGATGAGTTCAACCCCGCACCCTCTCGCCAATTTGAAAACCCGTGCCGTTTTTGCCGAGATTGTCCCTTTGCCGGGAGCCGGATCACCCAGCTTGGATAGCATGGCTTCGGTAACGCCTGCGATGGTTGCTGCTGGCGGAATGGGGATATACAAAACCGGCAGCCAGTCCCGCTCCTGCAATGCCCGTCGCGGATGTTGCTGGATCACAGCCTGGCAAAGGGTGGTTTTTCCGGTTCCAGACTCGCCGAGGATCAGAAGGTTTTCTGCGAGCCCGGTTTCCCGGTACATCTGAAGCAAACCATCAATCTCGTGGAGCGCTCTGGCAAATGGCGGGAACGAGAGGTGTGCGTTGTTGAAACGATTCAACGCCGTATGCAAGGTATGCATCAAACCACCTCCTTGCCACGCATGAGCGTAAAGGACGGGAATGGTGTCGGCGGAAGTGCTGGCGCGCTGCCCGAGGTGGCTTTTCGAGTCGGCCGTGGTGTCGGAGAGGCTGCTTTGGGTGCAGAGGCTTCGAAACGTGCTTCAGGCTGCCGGCTCGACATGCCGTGGATGTGGGCCGCCTGTCGGCGTGTGCGCTGCTTGCGGCTGCGGATCATTTCATCGACCGCCTGAGCAAGCTGGTGCTTGGCATCGATCAGCGCATCGAGGTTTTCCGACGACTTGCCATTGGTTCGTACCTGCTCGCGGATCAATTCATGCTGATACAGCGAGAGTCCCTTGGCGTAGTTGAGATGGATGGCTTCAACGGTAATTGGCTCCTGGGCCTCAGGCGGCCAAACATGGATGCTGCCAAGATCATCGGCATCGAACACGACCCGGACCTTGGCGCCCGGTCCCCAGGTTCGAATCACGGGCGATAGCGCTGGCCCTGCATAGTGCAGGCCATGAAGTTGAATGCCTTGGTGGCCTAGCGAGCGTTCCCGGACCAGGCCGATGCGGCGTTGCAACTCAGCGACGCTACCGGGGAGGATGGGTGTTCGTTGATTCAGGCCTTCATGCCAGCGTGCCCAAGGCGTCGTGCCAATCCCGCGCTGAACAGTTTGCGCATAGACATCCAGTAGCCATTTCTCAAACAGATGCCGGAATTCGGCTAGGCTCAGGACGGCATGTTTGGCTGCGTCGTAATCTCCACGATCCGAGAGGCGCGCGAGGCTGGTGCCGGGCAATTGATGCGTAAAGAAGTAATTGACGGTTTTCAGGTAGCGTTCAACAACCCCCTTGAAACGGGGCTGGCGTTTGGGGCAAAACTGAAGGCGGGTGCCAAGATCATAGGCAACGCTGTTCAGATCCGCCCCGAGAAACTCCAGGCCGTTATCCAGTACCAGCACATCAATCAGGCCATAGCATGGCCAGACGTGTTGAACAGGCAGGTTAGGAATGACTTCAACGGTCGCAGCCTTGGGCAAAACGGCATGCCGTAATCCGCCGATAACGGCAGCGGCCGAGGTGTTGCCGAAACTGAGGTGATAACCCAGCGGGAAGCGACTGAAAACATCGATATAAACAGTCAGAAGTGGTCGCCCAAGTGGAAGCCCCGTCACCTGATCGATCAAAAAGAGATCGAGCGGCGTGTGGTCAGCCTCAACCCGCTCAAGAATTCGCGTCACCTTGGGGCCGGCTTTCACGATCCGAAAGCGCCGATCTGCTGCGGCTTTTCCGTTCCTGAGCATGGCCAGATCGTAGGCTTCCATGCGATCCATCAAGCGGTACATGGTACGCAGTGCTGGGGCCGGGATTTGATCGCTCGGTAGCCGCTGTTGGTTCTCGGCCTGAAGCTTTCCAAGCAGACGGTCATAGATGTTTCTTACCGTGGCGGCGGGACTTGCATCAAACGCTTCCTTGGTGGCTTCCGCAGCCAACTCCAGACAGCGAGCATGCTGCCTGGCCCGGGAACCACCCCGTAAATCGTACCGTGGCACCAAGTTACGAACCTGCCGACTCTGTTGATAGCGCCGATGCCATCGATACAAGGTAATGACCGAGGGCGGTTTGGGGTCACTAATTCGGGCCGCAACCTCGTCAATCAACGGCTGCAACGAATAGGCGGTGAATACGCAATTTCCATCGTCCTCAATCGCTTGCAGGTAGGCCATACGGCGCTCGATTTCCTTGCGTACACGAGCCGGCAATTCCGCCAAGGTACGCCCATAGTGGGTTTGAGGGCGAGTAGCCTTGCTTTCTTCGCAAACCTGAATCTGTAATGTTCGATAAGCATCCAGAAGCGCTGGACGCGAGCTCATGACGATCTGGCCATCATGCAGACGCTCAAGCACGACCTGCTCATCCGGCCCGAGTCGCTCGATGCGGTGGGTGGCACCGGACAACTCAAAAGTGGTGCCGGTGCGAAAGGCGAAACCATTCATGGCCGCTCTCCAAATTCAGGTTGAGCAAGGTATTGGCGCCGACTGGCATGCCGAGGTCGCATACCAGTTGTCCGGCAAGCAGCAAGCTATAGGGGTCAAGGCTGAAGGCAGAAAGCGCTGCTTTAGCCGCATGGATCTCCATCGGAAAATTTGCGGCCAAGCGGCGTAGGGAAACTTCACCCTTCAATAGCTCTGGCCGGATACGTGCTGCCTCGTGGTGAATGACTTTCAGATTGGAAAGACGAGGCTCAATGCGGATTACCTCATCGCTCAGCACCTCGAACGATTGGCCGGCTCGGTTGAAATGGGCCGCAATCTGCGCAAGGCTGTGGCAGGTATCTGGGTGAGCGGCATTGGCTGCGGGCTTCACCTCGATCAGTACTTCTTGCCCATCGGCCAAGGTGAGATGGAAATCCGGTGTATAGCGCCGAAGTCGTGCACCATCGGGGTAGTAGATGCGTACCGGCTGCTCCGTATAGCTGGCGATCAGAGGTGAGTTTTCAAAGAGATAGAGCGCATCGAGTTCGAGCAGACCTTCGTAATGCACCATGCGGCCGGTTTTACGGCTGGGGAACTTGCCCCGGACGATGCCGCCCGTTGAGCGAAGTACTTCGCGGGCGCGTTGATGGGATAGACCGGCCGGGGATAGACCCCGCCATGTGCCTCTCCAGGATATGTGCGGCATAGCAACTCCTTGCAGTACCGGCTAAAGGGTGCAGAAACCCGTACCGACACCGCTGAACAGTTCGACATGTCCGGTTTCGGGCGTAAAAAGCCCCCTCTTCAGGCCGGAGGCCGAAAGAAAACCGGATGATTTTTCAATGGAATGGCTTGACGCGCTGAAGGTAGATGGCGATACTTTGATTACCAGTCAGGTATCGACAGATGCCAAGAGCGGGGCAAGCCGAAAGGTTTGTCCCGTTTTTTACATTTTGGCCTCCGTATTTCTGCGCCGCTTCAGGCGCGTGATAGGTTCTTGTGTGCGCTGGGCCAGTTGATCGGGTAATTCAACGATTTCCCGAATCATCCTAACCTGGGCTGGGTGAAGGTCGGGCACACGTTCGCGCAGTGCAGCGAGCATCCAGAAAACCTCTGTTGGCGCTTCTGCGTCAATGACCATCTTTCGGTCAGATGCAGCCACTGCCTCGTGCAGCTCTTCTTGCTCATCTGCACCGAGATCCAGGACGCTGATTAGTTTTTCCACAAACTCAGGCGGTGGTGGCCCCTTGATGCCGATTTCAAGGGCAGAGACGTATCCTTGGTGATGCCCAAGCAGTTTTGCGAGGTCTCCTTGGCGAATGCCATGACGCATTCGAAGGTCGTGAAGTAGGCGGGCAAAAGGGCTCATTTTTCTGGGATCGGAAATATGTTTTCCCGCCAGCGTAAGCACCGAAAAATTGCATGTCAAACGCAAAAAATGCTGTTGCTTTCACGATGAAAGCAAGTAAGTTGACGAAACCATGACAAACCCCTTGGGGCTCTAAGGAACGCGAAATTTCGAGGAAATTTTCCTTGTTTTAGAAGATGTTGTAATCAGAGCTATCCAGCAAGATGTATTCAACTGTGTGCCCAACGTGATTCTGCACAAATAATTATTGTCCCTTAAGAGTGGGCTATGAAGAGCTTAACTAAACGAACATGGAGCCTTTCGCTATTGTTTCGCTGAACTCGCCGAAGCTGCTGCTCCGGTGCAGCGTACGCACCTGCCAAAGGTAGAACGCCCGCAGCGTCCCACATTCAGGGCCAGCACCCTCGCGGTATGCCGTGCCTCGTGAGGTGAGCGCCGTCCCACAATTTCCACGAAGCTGCCTTGGTCGTGCTGGCCCCCACCCAGCGTTCCAGTAGCAAAGATCAGCGACGACATAATCTTCGACCTTGATTTCTAGCTGCCCATCACGAGGAGTGACTGCAACCTCATGCAAACCGGGCGCCGTCGGGAAGAAGAGCCGTGACGGATACAGGTCGTGCTGGAGGTAGCCCATCCGGTCGTAGTCGAGCGTTCCGGCCAGCGGCCAGGCCTTGCAGTCGTCGTCCACCAGTTGTTCAAGAGTTGGTGGAACTACGATGGTTGTTGTGCTGAATGGGTCTGCAACCGTGCTATGAAGAATCTGCTCGCGCGCCCAGAAGGCATCGAGATGAGCCGCCAAGTCCGCATCGTCAATGTTGCTCCCTGGGGCCTGCGAGCACCTCACCAGAGACACCTCCACACACCGTTCCATTGACATCACAACTGGCGAGATGAAGGAGATCAGTTCATCACCTGGACGCGCCGCCTCCACGCGGGCAACCAGGGCTCGAAATGCTGCTTCGATCGCCTCGGTATCGCCGTCGAAGTCAGCTGACGCCGGAAACCAGTGTGGGCGCCGTGGCTTAAGCAAGGCCATAGTCGGATGGACAGGCAGTGCCAAAAGCGACTGTTCGTCTGCAAACTCCGACGGCATGTTCCAGAACTGCTTGGCCACCGCCAGCGTACGAAGGTAGGCAGATATGGCGCGAAGAGCGGCGCGCGCGGAAAGCTGGCCGATGAAACCATCACCAAGCGGTCGTGTGAAGTGCCACGGGTCGCCTTGGTATGGCGCGTCGGGGTAAGTCGCTCGGTTCTCCGTCCACTCGAAAGCCATCTGCCGGACGAAAGGGAGTCCGGTGTAGGCCTCGAGCCTGCTCATGGACGTTCGGAACATCCTGGGCAAGTCCACACCTTGCACGCCGTCGAAGTCATCTGGGACCACGAAGTCATCAGGCACCTCCTTCATGCCCGCATCGCCGGCTTGACCCGACAGCCCAAGACTCGCCACCAGCAAGTCTGAGAGCGGAGAGGGCTTCGGGATGCTCGTGGCCAACTCTGCTGTAGGCGAGTAGCCATGCCCCTGTACCGCCATCCAGAAGATGCACAGAACCTCGACAACTTCGGCCTCGAGCTTGCGCGAGCGCAGCAACTGGAGCAGCGCAACCTCGGTTTCAGCCCACGCAGTTGGTTCGCCTAGCCGGTCCGCCAACTCTTGCATGGTCCACCACCGTGCGGACGTGGAAGGCCATCCGAGGCGGGCTATGAGAATGCGAAGCTCGTCCATCAAGTCCCCGACGAAGAAGACGAGGCCAACTCAGCCGCCCAGCGAGGCTGCTCCAGCGGGAGGGTACGGGTGTCCTCGATGACGCAGTTGATCATGGTCTCCGCGAACCTCACGGCTTCCGCGATGCGCCCCTGTCGTGCATAGAAATAGACCATCACATCCGTGGGTGCAACGCGCGGCGGCACGGGGTTGTCGAACATGCCGTAGGTCGTCTGGACCACAAACTCGTCGCATCGCTGTGGGTAGTTTTCAGCCACCAAATCGAGCCTGCTGCGGGTCTTGGTCTCGCTCTCCATGTACCCGATCCACCCGCCGCTCAGTATCTGCGCACGGACAAGGTACTTCCATGCTGCATTTACCCCGCTCAGCTTGCGCCTCGTATGAAAGGCGAGGTCGGACAGGAGCAGGACGTCCCTATGCCGCCCTTCTTCTGATAGGAGCAGTCCGTCGAGGGCATCGAGCAACCTCTTGCCTTGACCCTTCGTGGCCCAGTGCTGATACCAGGCACGAAGAAGCCGCGTTCGCTCGCTGTGGCTTTCCGACAAACTCTCGAGCAGGTCGTCTAATTGTTCTGGCTCAAAAGTCGTCGCGTCGCCCTCATAGGGTTTGCTTTCAATGCCGCTCCCGGAGTGCTCTTGACGCTGTAGCAACCCCATGTCCCATCCACCGTGCTCCTCGAGGATGCGTAGTCGCTCGACAGCGCTCGAGCTGCCCTCCCGAACAAGTTGCAGAAGGGTGTCGCGTATTTCGGGGTGCAGACCTGTGCGCATCAGTGCGTCCAGGGGCCACCCTTCCTTCACCCCCTGCTCCACGTACGCTCGCAGGCTGTTCTCTGCCTGCGACCAGTCGCCCGCGTGCGTGTGCTCCTCATACTTGACCACCAACGCCGAAGGCTTCAACTTCGCTAGCAGGCAATCGGCCTCTGCCAGGACATGCCTCGTGCCTTTTCCATCCGTGTACTTCAGGACATGGTGGATCTGCGGCGCGACCCGGGCGAGCAACCGGCGGGCATCCTCCGCAGCAACGTCCACCAGGTAGCCGATGGCATCGACCGAGTTGTTCAGCGTCGGATCTTTGCGATGCCCATAGCCTGTCGTTAGCTCCCAGGTCTGCCTGCAGAGCTGACGAGCTTCTGTCATCAAGTTGTGTGCCAGCGCAATCGCGCAGAGTTGTAGCGGCGTCTGAAGGCGCACGCTGGTTTCCTCCCAGACCTCCGCATCAAGCAATGAACGTTGAGACTGAACGAACGCCGCAGCCGCTTTATCGGCCATTCTGGTCAGTGACCCGGCTGCGTATTGGGCGCGGAAAGACGCGCCGTCGAACCAGGTGTACTGCCTAGCCGCTTCCATGGTTTCTTCGGTCAGGGCCACATCGCCGCAGTTGGCCAACAAGATGCTGCCAAGGCGGATGTCACAAGCGATGCGATGTAGCGCCCGTCTAAAGTCCTCGGCTGCCAAACTCCAGTTATGGCTCTGCCTGAATCGTCGGAACTCGACTGGCTCGAGCAACGCAAAAAGCGCATGGAAATCCACGAACTCCCCGCGCCACCAGTGATGCGCGATCTGGGCACCGACGGCGGAGAGCGCATTGAGGAAGTCGGTGATGTTCTCTCTGTCTTCATAGATTGGGGCTCGCGCAAACTCGAAGGCAGTCTGGTCCTCCGCAGCCATGCACAGGCCTAGATGCACGGCGCTGAAGAACCAGTGGTACGCGAGCGCCGCCAAGTCTTCCTTGCGTTCGTAGTAGTCGCCCTTCAGCCACTCCACCGGGATCGGTTCGTTGAGCGGCTTGGAGGAACGTGTGAGCGCCGCCTCCACTGTAGCAACGAAGGGAGTTCGGGCTAGAGCGTCGAAGTCATCGCGCCCGGCAATGCTTACCCCCGCCTTCGCGGCCGCGCGGATGCATGCATCGCTGATGATGTTCTTGTTCTCCCCGCTTGCAAGCGAGGCAACAACCGTCATCAAGTCGTCTAGATTGCGCTCCTCAACCAACATCCGGACTCGAGGCAGCCATACGACCGGGCTGTTCTCAGCTACCAGCCTAGCAAGTTCCACAGGAGTGGCGCCGATGGCGCCTAGTTGCGCGAATGCGCCAACCAAGAACTCGAACTCATCAGACCCCGTTCTCGATCCATACCTGTCGGAGAACCGGCTCAAGCCCCTGAACCGACGAAGCGCCTCTTCACCACACGTTTCAGCCAAAACCTGGTCACCACGAGCACGTAGGGCCAGCCCAAGTGCGGCGACGCGCAGGATGTCCGTCTCATGTCTGGAGGCAACGGCCTCACGTACTACGCCTTCCTCCGGAGCTAGCGTCAATGTGAAGGAGATGAGTCTAGCCAGGTCGTCGTTCTGCATCTGGAACTCGCTGCCACCAACCATCCGGGCCTTGAGATGCTCCAGGCGATAAGCATCCGCGAACTCGGTGGTCTCAAGCGCGGCAATCAGGGCTTCCGAGAGCAGTGTGTCGAACAGCGACTCTGGGTATCCCTCCTCAAGGCGAAGCATGATCCAGTCGCGGGTGAGTCCTTTGATGAGGTTCTTCGGGTCGCCCAGCCTCGCTTGAACCGTCCAGAGCCAGTTCACGCGCAGCGAGGTGGGAGCCCATCTTTCCAGCCAGTTCGCGACTACAGGCATCAGCTCCTTGATGCGGTCTTCGTAGTTAGCTGTAGTGCGTACGAAAACCGCCAGGCTCTCGTGGAAAACCTTTAGGCCGGCCGTAGACGAATGGAGCAAATGCTCCACGCTCCCGACTTCAGGTTTTACAGTCTTGATCTCGGTGGCAATCTCACCGAACGCCGTCCTTGGCCAGAAGAACGGGAAGGCACAGACCAGCCGCAACGTGTCCTTCAGGCTTGGAAGTAGATTCTCCCAAAGCGATGCATAGTAGAACTTGGCATCCTTGCTCAGGTCCCCCTTTAGCCGCTCGACGTCCCAACTGGACAGATTGCGACCAGCATATTCCAGCTCTGCGGTGGCGTAGATAACGTGAAGGGGGTGGCCGTTGGTCCTTGCATGGAGGGCGGATGCTGCTTTTTGAAGTTGTTCCTCAGCCTGTTCCCTGTCCTCGAATCCAGTCGTGAGTCTTCCCTCTTGAACTGCCTTACGAAGGTAGGAAAGAACTGCGTTTCCAGACATTGCCGGCAACGTACGCCATTCTACCTTTGGCGCCCAAGCGAGGAGATCCCTCGGCAACTGTGCATCATCCACAGGTTGCGTACCGACGAGCAGCACCATGTTGTCCGGACAAGGGATCACCTGAGCAAATAGGTCGTCCAGCGGCTGCTTGTCCTCCGCATTGGTGCGCCAGACATGATCCAGACCATCTAGGATGAGCACGAGCGGCTTGCCCTGCTCCTTGTAGTGGGAAGCGCACTCCTCCAGGAGAGCGCGCAGGCTGCCTACCGTAGCCGGGACACCCTCGCCAAGCTGCTTAACCTGAGCCCTAATGGACTGTTCGACCACGTAGCTGTTCACCCGGTCGCGGCCACGCTCCGTCGTCGAGAGGAAGTAGTGATGGCGCACCGTCGGGATATCCCGTTTGACGAGTGTGTCGCACAAGGCGCTCAGGTAAGTGCTCTTTCCTCGGCCAGGCGGCCCTGTCAGAACAATCGCCTTCCCGGCAGCACCGATTGCGTCTCGGACAAACTCCTGGTGGAACGTGGCGTCGGGGACCTCATACCCCTTGGGGACAACGAAGTCTTCAGGCAGCGGTGCTGGCGGTGACGCCCGCAGGATGGCGCGGACATCTGCCAGCATGATCCAGCCGTCAGGAGCGGGGAAGTTCTTCTGCGTCGCCCAGTTCAGAGCCACGTTTTTTAGGATCGCGATCCCTTCCGGGGTGCCATGCATCCGAAGTCGCGCATCGACCTCGTGCTCCAGTGTGACGTAACCCTTATCGCTGTGCCGAATGCGTAGCTGGCTGAAAAACTCTTCGCAGTCTGCGGCGCTGCCAAACTCAGCGATGACCTCCGAGCGCCTCGGCTCGGGGATCTTGGCGAAGGAAATCCCACCAGCATCCAGACAGGCTTCGATGGCGGCATCCGGTCGGCGGTTTGTTATGAGCGAGATCTCGCCAATGCGCACGGTATCAAGCTTTTTGAAGGCGTCGAACCACTTGCGAAGCATCGACCTCGACCGCGCTGTCTTGCCAGCCTTCTCGAGCATCCAATCCCAGGAAAGCAGATGCGCGTCCGGGTTGGGGGTAAACTTGACCTGGAAAAGGTCGATGACACCATCACTTCGTTCAATGACGATGTCGTCCAGCCCTGTTGGCGCTACGTTCTCGTCGTCGCACTCGAACCTCACCCGGCTGTAGCGGGCCGGTGCGTCGAGCCAATCGCACAGGACCTTGAGTCCCTGCCGATTTTGGTAAACGTAGCCAGCCGCAGTGATTGCGGTGTTTTTGATGCTATCAGACATGACTACACGACGCGCTGAGCTCAGTCTTGATCCAGGTGTCCAGTGTGTCCACTCGCACGAACTTGGTCGGAACAGGGTAAGGCGGATGGACCATCCAGTAGTAAACGTCACGGCTCACGTAGAGCTCAATATGCCTGAGGGGCTCGGCTTCCAATTTGGGCCACTTCAAAAGCTCAAGCATCCTTGCGCAGTTCTTCTCGAGAAACTTCCTTCGACGCAGGATTCTACTGAATTGCCCAGCATTGTCGTCCTCCACTTTGCCGAATATCCGGTCACGAAGTCGACGGCCATCTTTTACTGTGTAGGCAGGCTGGTTGTACTTGCACTCTACCGTCACGAGCAGGTTTGCATCTGGCCAGTAGGCGAAAACGTCGAAGTCACCAACGTCCTCGAATCCCTCCCTGCGAAACTTCCTGAAGAAGTCGATGCCCTGCTTGACGAATGAAGTGTACCTCCGGAATATCTCTTCGGTGCGAAGCTCCAGCCGACTCTCGATGCTCGCCTTGACCTCTCGAATGACTGCTTCAACATGGGGCCACCCAAAGTCTGCAGGGAGATAACCATCCCGCACCGCCGACATCCAGTTGTACATCGACCGACTAGCCGCTTCTGCACCCCAACGCAAGTCTGTGCCATCGACAATCAGTGGCCTGATTGCGTATCGATGGATTCGCTTACTGTGCTCCCAGTACGGGACGTCGGCCTCGTCGACATCCTTTCCGGACAGTCGGCGAACGCCTTTCTCTGAAAGCGTGAGGAATGCCACAATCCTTTCAGCTTGTACAAGATCAAGCCCCTCAATGTTGTCGGCCAGTCCCTGTGCGACACGGCTTGGAGCGGCGGCATAAGAGAGCGCTAGCTCATCGCCGAAACCATACCTCTGAGCTTGTGACAAGACTGCGAGAGCAGTGACTAGGCTCTGCAGCTCAAATCCCAAGTCGGCGACGAAAGCACTCTTGAGCTTCTCTGAGGACAGTAAATCTTCCGACACACCTTCCACCGCATCTTCGCTGTTTGCTCCAAGCCCCAGCCGTGACTTCGCATACTCGCGTGAGAAGTCGGTCTCGCGGTCGTCGGAGCCGGTAGAGTAGAAAACCTCTGGAATGTACGAATCGTCGATCACGACGCCACCAACGTCTATGCCGTTATGTAGGACATCGCTGGCTCCGGTAAGCACCATGAACCAATCAACCAAGCCAACCAACTCGCGCAGTACCTCATCAGTGACTTCCACATTGTCGGTCGTCGGTGAGCTAACTGTTTTTTCCAGTAGATATCGATAGTGACGAGCTGTGGAGCCGAATTCTTTCCGAGCTTCTTCAACGGCATCTAGCCTGTCGTAGTCAACCGCATGGGCGAGGCTCTGGCGGGCCCGTTGAATCTTCATTCTCTCGGTTACAAGAAGTGCATCGTGCTGCTCAATGAATGCTCGAATAAGTTGATGCCTGTCGAGGGATGCGAGCCGATTCTCGATATAAAGACGCAAACGGGTGCTGGCAGGATCAATCCTTGCCTTGGCATCTGACAGCTCATATCGACCTGGCTCCAAACCAAGCTCCATGATTTCCGTGGCCAAATGCTTGCGTGCAAGCTTGTAGTCTGTGGGAGAGGGGATGACAGGCTCCACGTAATCAGGGACATCAACATATCTAGCTGCAACTCTCAGGTGGTACCGAGCTGGTTCCGATGCCTTGTTACAAAGCCGCTTGGCAAAGTCGTTGGGCAGTTCCAAGCCGCATGCAGCGTGACTCCTTTCAAGTGTTTCCAGTAAGCAACGAACTTCAAACGATCCATCTTTAGCTGCGTTTAGCCCCGCAAGGACCGCGCGAGTATTAACTTGCAGTTGAAACAAGCCCTTACGTACGGGATCTTCTTTCGCTGCATATACTGCTTGCTCGAATTCCTCAATTGGCAGGGGAGCCTCATCATCGCTAATAGGTTTGGATGGGTCGGACCGGCAGATGAACAAAATATGTTGCTGTCGAAAGAGTGGGATGTCTGACATCAGCTCTCTGCACCGATAGGTGCAGTCCGCGAGCAGTTGGGCGAACATGTCGACCATGCGAGCATCATTGACCCGCAGATCTTCAGAGATTTCCAGTAGGGTTTGGACGGTGCAGGTGCCGACTGATGTTGAGTACGCCATTGCCTTATGATGGCGCGATTGGAGATCAACGACGCCTTCAGTGCCATTGGTCAGCCGCCAGCCAGCAGAACCGTCTGGAAATACGCTCGGTGCAAGTGACCAGAAGTCAGCAAGCGCCTTGAAACGCCAGGAGGTTCCCCAGTGAGTATCCAATCCTATAAAGGGGGGTGAAATCGCCCCTTCAACAAGTACACCGTGTGTGTCCTTGAATGACGCATATAGGTCCGCAGGACCGGTCGAGAAGGGGCTGAGAGAGCGTCTATGAGAGTCAACGAATTTCCAGTAGCGTTCCAACTCGTCGAGGTCACTCAGACAATCGAAGATGGTGATGAAGTCCGCCAGCGGTAGCAGGCGTGCGGGCCTCTCGGGTACAGCTATGGAGCCAAATGCCGTGCCAGCCAGGGTGACCACAATGATGATTCTAATGTCGTCGGCGCTCGGTCCTGTGGTTCCATCCTTGGACAACATAAGTCCGCGCCCGTCAGCGAGACGGAAGTGGATCGGTGCGCCGCGTCTCACTTTGGCGTACGTACCTTTCGCTGCGATTGATAGCCGCTCATTCGATGCGTGGTCACATGCGCAAATGAGATACACACCAGAGTCGGCCGAGATAACGCAGCTGACAGGGAGGTCTTCACAGGCAGTTTCACCGACAAAGAGCGTCAGGGGACCCATGACCGTCCCTCGGAATCGCTCGGCAACAAACCGAGCAAGCGTCCTGTGGGTATGAGTGCTGACTCCATCCAATTCTTTGTTGGCCCAATGGTCAACGACAACTCCCGGGGCGCTGCGAACTGACATCGGCACCCAAGTGCCGTCGCTTTCGACCGCTAAGAAAGGAAGAGCTGCCCCCTGCATTGCGGCGTCACCGAAGGCACTCCAAGTTAGCGGTGCCTTGAAAGTGCCAAAGCCAGTCTCTAGCACGCTGCTAGCCTTGTTTCGCCACTCAGCAATATCTGCGCCGACCTGCAGCAGCGTTGACCGACAAGCTAGCCAGAAGTCCTCAGGAGGCACCTCGACGAGAGCACGTTGTGACTCTTCCGCGGAGGTAGCCCCCAGGCTGGGCATTGCCTCGATGATCCGCGCTTGCAACGCGACAGCAAGATCCATTTGGGCTAGGGCTTCGGGAATATGCGCGTAAGTGATGCGGAATGCCTCTACGAAGTCGGGTGTGCGCTCAATGCAGCTACCGTAGAACATTGGGACAAAGGCCCGGCCAAGGCGTACCTTGGTTTGACCCCAGTCCGTCTCGGGAGAGAAGTCTTCAAGCATCGGGAACTCTGGCCACGTCTTATATAGCTTCTCCGCAAACGCCTTGAAGTCTACGTAGCTAGCGATGGGCATCCCTCCTTGAGCATTTTCCGGGAGGTCTAGCAGAACGCCCCAGGCATAGATGTGTTTAATGGGGCTTCCCGAGTTGGCAGGCCACAACTCAGAGACACTCAGGGCAATCGCGGCATCAAGGCGCCGATATTGGCGGAGCAACGCGCGTGTTGCCTCGAGTCGCTTGTGAAATGGATTTTCCTGATCATCTTCGTAAGCAACTCGATCATGAAACCTGAGCATCTCACGCATCAGAAAGCCAGGATCGCCATCCATTCGCGCGAGTCGGCGCTCTCTCTTTTCTCGGGACTTCTTGCCCATGTTATTTTTTTCCCGTAAGCAGTAGGTCTGACCATCGGCCATAAAAGCACCACGCCGGTTGCCGTGAATGCTTTAGCGGTATGTGGATGAGCTTTTTGAATCACGCAAAACACGCAATTAGCATGTTACCGCATTCGGGCATGGAGGATTATCTTCTTGTCGCCCGGAAGGAGTGAGTAGGTCTAGCGTGCGAGTTCATCAGACGGAGAAGTCCTCCGTTATCTTTGCGTCTCGCTTCAAAGTGGCCTAGACTGGCAGCAGTTAATGACTTACCTGCTCTGCTACTTGTGGGTGGGATGCTCGGAGACTTCCTAGGTGGTCTGCTGATCCTCGCCTCCATCATTTCAATGTTGGAGGTAAAGTTCTCAATCGATGGTTCGCCAAAGAAAAGGAGCAAGAAATGAAGGTCAAAGTAAACCTGAAATGCAAGTGTAATGGCGCCAAGTCTCTGGGGGTTAAGGCAACAGATCACTGAGGGAAGCTAGAACGTTCGCTGCAAGTGGTGGGTAAGAGCAGACTCCCCCGCCAAATTACAAAGCGCCCCTTGGGCGCTTTGTCTTTTCTTGAACGACACTGCTTCTCATGTTCAGCAGCGACGCCTGAGACGCTGTATCTAGAAAGCCGTCCGAAATAGCCAATCACCGGAACACTGGAAATGACCGGCGTTCAGCTATATCTGCAATCAGTAATTGTTCATTATTTCTGGCAGCAGTTTTTCACTAACCTGGCACGTTTTTCACCAACTGCGTCAACCTACAGGAGCATGTGGTACGTTTACAAACAGCTTGCATAATTCAATATTTCAACTATTATTGAAATATGGAAACGAAAACTGTCATCGCAGCCTTGGCTGCATTAGCTCAGGAATCCCGTCTGGCGATCTTCCGTGCGCTGGTCCAAGCGGGCTTGGCAGGATTGTCTGCTGGCAAGATTGGTGAGATCACGGGTATTGCGCCTTCCTCACTGTCTTTTCATATGAAAGAGCTGACCCATGCCGGGATGGTGACATCGCGCCAAGAAGGACGGTTTGTCATCTATACCGCGCACTTCGATGCCATGAATGCTTTGCTGGCCTTCCTGACCGAGAACTGCTGTGGGGGCCAATCCTGTATGCCGGGCTGTTCGCCAGCCTGCGCCAACCCTGAAGAGAGGTCATCATGAAACGCTTGCATGTACATATCTCTGTTGACAATCTGGCTGAGAGTATCCGTTTCTATTCGGCAATGTTTGCGAGTCAGCCGACTGTCAACAAGCCAGACTACGCAAAATGGATGCTCGATGATCCGCGTGTCAATTTTGCCATTTCACAACGTGGCGCAGCCATGGGGCTCAACCATCTGGGGATACAGATTGAGTCGGCAGATGAGCTGGCCGAGATGCACCAGCGATTGCAGACCTTGCAGGAATCAGTGGTCGAAGAGGCAGGCGCTGCTTGCTGCTATGCCAAATCAGACAAGTATTGGGTGAATGATCCACAAGGTATTGCCTGGGAAACTTTCCACACTTTGGACAGCATTCCGATGTTTGGCGAGCCACAGGCGACTGCAAGTCAGGAGGCTGCTTGCTGTATCCCGCTGGTGCAGACCAGCAGCACCTCGGCTTGCTGTGTGCCGACTGGTCAGCGGACTACAAACGGCAGCTGTTGTTGAATCCATCACACATGAGCATGACCATGACAGACAAGACCTATCACATCCTGGTGCTGTGTACCGGGAATTCCGCACGCAGCATCATGGCTGAGGCGTTGATCAATATTCTGGGGCAGGGGCGCTTTCGTGCATTCAGCGCTGGCAGCCATCCCACAGGTAAAGTGAATCCTTTTGCCGTTGAGCAGGTTGCGGTATTGGGTTACCCGACCGATGCACTACGCAGTAAAAGCTGGGATGAGTTTACCCAGCCCGACGCCCCGGCCATGGATTTCATCCTCACCGTGTGTGACAACGCTGCGGGTGAAGTCTGCCCGGTTTGGCCAGGCCAGCCAGTGGCGGCGCATTGGGGCTTTGAGGACCCGGCTGCCGTGGTTGGGAGCGACGAGTACAAGCGTGAGGCATTCCACACTATTTGCCAGCAGATCCGACGTAAGGTGGAACAGCTGATGAAACTGCAGTTGGATGAACTCGATCTGCCTGCAATCAAGCAGGCGTTGCAAACCATTGGGAATCAGCCAGTATGACCGTAGCACGTCGAGGTGTGGCAGAGGGCTTGGGCGCGGCATTGTTACTGGCCACGGTGGTGGGCTCCGGCATCATGGGTGAGCGGCTGGCGGGTGGGAGCGTGGGCTTGGCGTTGCTGGCGAATACATTGGCAACCGGCGCAGGGCTGGTGGCGTTGATCCTTACCTTCGGCCCCATTTCCGGTGCGCATTTCAACCCGGTGGTCACTTTGTCCGCTGCTTGGCAGGGGCAATTGCGCTGGCGAGAAGCGCCTGTCTACATCTTGGCTCAGATGTTGGGCGCGCTGTTGGGTGTGGCGGCTGCACATCTGATGTTCGGAGAGCCTTTGTTCTCATTATCGCAGCATGTGCGGACTGGCCCTGCACAGTGGTGGAGCGAATGCGTAGCCACCTTTGGCCTTGTGGCGGTCATCATCGGTAGTAGTCAGAGTCGGCCCAATATCACACCTTTTGCGGTGGCGGCATATATCACGGCTGCTTATTGGTTCACCGCTTCCACGTCATTCGCCAACCCTGCGGTCACCGTGGCCAGAGCTTTCACCGATACGTTTGCTGGCATCCGTCCGGTAGATGTACTGGGCTTTACGGTGGCGCAGCTGGTGGGTGCGTTGGTGGCAACGGTGCTGTTCCGGTGGCTGTATCGTGTCCAGATCCGCTGAAGAGGTGTGATGAGGTAAGCCACAGGCAGCTCTGCGGGTGGGCTGCCCGATCCATCAGCTGAATACCCTTTCCTCGCGCCCCTGGCCTACATGGATTGGCTGTGGGCTTGTACCAACTGGGCCATGTGGTCCTGTGTATCCGACCCCTGCGCGCACAAGCTCTGCGCAACAGATTGTCGATTGCATGCAGGCTGATTTTGACTGACTTTCCACTTGCCTTGCAGGCGGTTGATCTGCAGTTCAATGCCGACGATATGGTTTGCCAGTTGCGCAATGAATTCATCAGGGGCATCGCTGACCCGCCAAGGGTTGGCCTGTGTGGCTTCATGATGGTCGGTCAAACGGCGCACGATAGGCAATACATCCGCAGAGTCTGGCAATGCCGTCAGTGTGCAGTAGGCATGCACGACAGCATAGTTCCAAGTCGGCACCACTTTGCCGGTTTCCGGTTTTGTGGCATACCAGTTGGGCGAAATGTAGGTGGATGGACCTTGAAACACCACCAACAGCTCCTGGCCTGCGGACTGCTCCCAGAGGGGGTTCTGCCGGGCAACATGACCGAGCAGCTTGCCGGGCGTGTCTGGATTGGTTTCATACAACAGGGGGATATGATCAGCCTCCAACCCTGTAGCACCATGGCGGATGACCGTTGCCAGCGGAAATTGCCTGATCAGATCGACCAAGACGGACAGATCATTTTCCTGAAAATGCGCGGGGCTATACATAAGGGTTTCGGGAGCGATATCAAGATCACGCCATGGTAACGGAAAGGCCGACAGGTGTAACTGTCGGCCTGTGGCAAAGTGTTCGTTTTCTGCTGATTGAGACTGATTGGTGTGGCGCTTGAGATCGCATCTCCAGCATTCAACAATGTTCCCAGAATCGCTCGTTCCAGGGTCGCAGATCGATCTCGCTTGACCAGGCGGTACGTGGCTGATGGTGTAGTGCCACGATGGATTGGGCAATGTCATCCGGGTCGGAGTGGATGGGCTCCGACGATTCCGCATCGGGCTCGTCAATATCTGCGTCGATCAGCACGTGGGCCACATGCACACCATGGGGCCATAGCTCCCTTGATAGAACCTGAGCCAGCGCGCGCTGGCTGAATTTGCCGATAGCCAGGTTGAGGTGCCCCTCGCGTCCGATGATGGATGAAGTCGAGCCGACCAGAATGATGCTGCCTTTGCCGGCGGCTTTCATCGCGCGTCCCGCTGCTTGGCTGACCAGAAAGGCCCCCAGGCAATTATGCTTCCAGGCGCTTTCGAAGGCGGGCACAGTGACATCAAGTGCCAGGCCAGGGCCGAATTCCTGTAGCGAATAGACGACCAAGGATGGCGTACCCTGGTTGGCAATGACTTTGGCGAAGGTGGATGCAACGTCGATTTCATGCGTGGCGTCCATGCCATATGATTCGGCCTTCACCCCCTGAGCTCGTAACATTTCACAAAGTGAGCTGAGACGATTTGCGTTACGGGACAGCAAGGCCAGGTCGTATCCTGCCTCGGCCAGTCGGTTGGCCAGTGCATACCCGAACCCTGGCCCCACGCCAACGATCACTGCCGTACCCAGCGTAGCTGGCGCAGGTGACATTGGTACTTCAGTGAATTCGACATGGGCCGGGCGTAATCGATCGCCGTTACGATCAGCGCGTCGCCACGTACCCGCCGTGACGGGAACTGTCTTGCGAAAAGCGAAATGTAACTGTACCGGGCCGAACCGCAGCCTTCTCCAGACTTTCAATTGTTGCCAGACTGTATCAATCATTTTCACTCTCCATGCTATTGAGAAAATGGACCAATATCATCCTTTGTTTATGTATTTATATAGCATAGGTATAAGAATGGCAATGTTGTAAGATTATGAATTTGAACATTTTGTTAAAATGTTTATATGAATGTATTGATAATTTTTCTTTATATGAAATATTGAATGTATTGACTTGCTAATTTCGCTAGGTATGTACAGAGAGAATGCGTCTCAAAAAACATTTTTATGGCTAATATGTGAAGCAGAGCCAGTTGGTTGTAATAGAAGAGATTGTTAAAATTGGAATATGGTGAAATATTTATGGAAAGTGACGCATACTGCACCATTTTATGAATGGAGTGCCAATGTGTGGTTGATTGGATGGTGTGGCTTCGCCCGCATGATTTGCCAGCTTGGTCGGTGACAGCGGGGCAGCCCTGTGATCAGGTCTAGGCAGCTCGTGAAGCCACGTCAGCGGAATCTGGAACCAGATGGTGGTTCGAAAAGGCATGGCCAATATGGCTCGGGCTGGCTGAGGGGTAATCCGTTATTGAAGTGTGCGAAAAAACCGCACTATGCCGCATCAAGGGGGGCTGGGGTGCCATTTGAAAGGACATGAGCCGACGCAGGGAATTGCTCATTACCGGCCAGTTTGCCTGATATGGTGGCGACGTGATGGAAGCCTTCGCTGAGGTAGAGGGCAAGCGCGGCTTCGTTGCCGACCAGCACATCCAAAGCCAATGGCCCCACCGATGCGGCGACCGCTGCACGTATCAGTCCGCGTGCGATACCCTTGCGCTGATGGCTTGGGTGGACGTACAGCCATGTCAACTCATCATCAGTGAATCCGACAAACCCCACCACCTGCTGCTGCCATTCAGCAACGAGAACGGTACCGTCAAACAATCCTTCCGTCGGCCCGGCCTGTTCGAGTGGTAGAAAAGCATCGGCCAAGCCACTGGCCGCCAGCTCAAGCATGCGGGCTGGGTCGTGTACCTCACAGAGCGCTGGCCAGTCGGCAGGATGGTATGGGCGTATCTGCATCGGGGGGGCTTTGGTTGTTCAGCGAGGTGTTGCATTCGGACACACAGCATATTGGACGGCAGCCCGTTCTATCAAGCCTCGCTACTGGAATGACGATACCAATGGCCTATCGTGTGTGCAACAGGTGCCTGTATCCAGACACCTGTTGGCGCCTCTGTTCAAGCAGACTTTGCCAGCGAAAGTGAGCTGTCGCACTTGCCATTGTCAGCTATACACAGGGTGCGTGCCGCGTAATCTGCCACCATGTGGTGGGCTCAGGCTGGCCGGACCAACGCTGCTGTGGCCTTTCGAACAACAGGCAACACCAGTAGTAGTACGGGAAAGGCGATGAGCCATGATATACCCCATGCGCCCAACCACTTCGACGTGAACTGTGGAGACATGCCGATGCTTTTGAAGGTGCTGATCAGCGAGACGATACAAGTCATCAGGATCGACAACAACAAAGGCATGACCACGGTGGCGTAACGGGCTGGCAACTTGGGGATGCCAAACAGGATGGTGTGTTGATTTGAAGCGTTCATGAAGATCTCCTGAATCCGGCCAAACAAAGGCGCCTATCGCCCATTGAATGAGCGAACTGCCCGGCATGGCCGGAAAGATTGGCGCGTTGATTGACGTTGAACGCTTACGATCAATTGCGAGAGGCGCAACGATGGCATGATCATAGCGTGTGCGATCCTTCAAGACAAGCATGGGCAAGGTCTGACGACAAGGTGCTACTATCCGGTTGGTATATTTGCTGTGATTCTGAAGATGAAGACGACGTTGTGCCTGGTTCGCCATGGCGAAACAGATTGGAATGTGGCCCGGCGCCTGCAGGGGCACTTGGATATCCCCCTCAATGCAATTGGTTTGCAGCAGGCTGCTGCGGCTGCCTGTGGATTGATTTCGCATGGCTTCCACGCCATTTACAGTAGTGATCTGCTGCGTGCACGCCAAACAGCGCAAGCGGCGGCTCAGGGATTGGGGTTATCAATTATCGAGTGGCCAGCACTACGTGAGCGCCATTTCGGGTTGTTTCAAGGTTTGACCGCAGCTGAAGCAGAGGCTCGCTTTCCAGATGCTTATGCAAATTATATCTCGCGTCAGTGTGACTACATTCCGCCTGATGGAGGAGAGTCATTGGCGGGGTTCGCATCCCGTGTGCATGGCGCGTTGATGCAGATTGTTGCGGCTCACCCAGGGCAGGCTGTCTTGGTCGTGACGCACGGTGGTGTTCTGCACATGGCGAACCGCATGGTGACCGGTGTGCCGATTGATGAGCCACGAGATTACCCGATTCCCAATGCGGCATTGAATTGGCTGTCCTATCGAGATGGACAGTGGAGAATCGACCATTGGGCCGACCAACGGCATCTGCAGGGTGCATTGGACGAGATTTGATCACTTGTAGTGATGTGGTTATTTACGAGCGGCCCGGAGATGTCATTGCATATGAATTCTGCAACTGATCTCCTCAAATCTACCATGACGCCAAATAGATGCTGCCCAGCCATGGAAAATTGGAAACGATTTCAAATTGCCATCTTCTCAGGCCACCAGGGATGGCAGGTGAAAGAATATCAATTGATCCTATGGTGGTGTTAAATATTAAATTTAAACAATGGCTTATGGTTTTTTTGAGAAGGCGACTGTATCGGTGGTGTTATTGTGTCGATTCATTGAAAATAGGGGGCGCTGAGGCATATGTAGTTGGAAGTAGTAAAAAATAGGGATATCGTTGCTGCATTGAAAATTAGGCTGTCTTAAATTGCTGCGGCAGAGGATGAGTAACAATGACGGAAAATGCGCCAACAGCAACTGTGCATGAGGTCGCACATGCAGCGGGTGTTTCACCTGCAACGGTTTCCCGTATCCTCAATGGTTCGGCTCGCGTGTCGGATGCCAAGCGACGCGCTGTAGAGCAAGCCATCGCGCAACTGAATTACCGGCCCAATTTGCTGGCACAGAGTCTGAAAAGTGGTCGGGCCATGACCATCGGCATATTGACTCCAGATGTAGTCAGCCCATTTTTCACCGAGTCGTTGCGCGGCATCGAGGCAGCATTGGTTGGCACGGGATATGCCCCGTTGATCGTCAGTGGCCATTGGCGGCCAGATGAAGAGAGTAATCGTGTCGAGCTGCTGATTGCGCGTCGGGTTGATGGAATCGTCATTTTGTCCGGCGGGCTGACGGAATCGCAGATTGCTTCCTACGCACAACGGATCCCCATTGTCGCAACAGGGCATCAGCTGCGAGCGAACCGTGCATTGGGGATCACATTTGATCAATATCAGGGTGCACGTATGGCCATGCAGCATCTGATCGAAATGGGGCATCAACGGATCGCATTCATTGCCGGCTTGGTGGGCCATGGGGACGCCAAAGCTCGCCTGCAGGGCTATGAGGACGCATTGGCGGCAGCGGGCATCGCCTTTGACCCGCAACTGGTCGTGCAAGGTAATTTTCTGGAGAATGGTGGCATCTTGGCGGTGAATCTGCTGTTGGAGGCCCACCAACAGTTTTCGGCCATTTTTGCAGCGAATGACCACACCGCTTATGGCGCACGCCTGGCGCTGTATCGCAGGGGTATCCGGGTGCCAGAGGATGTGTCGGTCATCGGCTTTGATGATTTGCCTGCGTCCAGTTATGTCACGCCACCCTTGACCACGATACGCCAGCCTGTCTTCGAGGCGGGCCGAGTGGCGGCGCAATCCTTATTGCATCTGATCCGTGGCGAATCGGTTGCCGTGCCATCATTGGCTTTGGAGCTGATTGTCCGCGAATCAGTCAAATGCTTGCGCTAGGCCCGGCCCAGGGAGGGTGGCGAGCCAAAATGGTCGACCATTTGTGTTGGCCAACGGGCAATACACCACCCTGATCCCTCGATAGAGGGCATAACGCCACTACAGCAGGAATGCGGTTGCCAGTCCCAAGAAGATGAAGAATCCCATGCTGTCTGTGGTGGCGGTCAGTAATACACTGGAGCCAAAAGCAGGGTCGCGCCCCATTTTGTGCATGGTGAGGGGTACAAAAATGCCCACCAGCGCTGCCACTTGAAAGTTCAACACCATCGCGGCCATCATCACCAGTCCAAGCGAAACCTGTTTGTAGAGCAACCAGGCAATCAGCCCCATGACGCTTCCCCACACCAAACCGTTCAGTAGGGCAATGCCCAGCTCTTTGATAATCAGGCGACGGGCGTTGCTGGCGTTGATCTGATTCAGTGCCAAGCCGCGAATGATCAGGGTTGAGGTTTGGTTGCCTGTATTGCCGCCGATGCCAGCGACAATCGTCATCAAAGTGGAAAGGGCCACCAAGCTGCTGATGGTGTTTTCAAAGGCCCCGATCACGCGAGAAGCAACGAAGGCGGTGCAGATATTGATGGCAAGCCAAGGCCAGCGGTTTTTGGCAGAGGCCCAGACGGATGAGAACAAATCTTCATCCTCCCGCAGACCCGCCAGATTCAGCATTTCATTTTCGGCGTCTTCACGGATGATATCCACCATCATGTCCACGGTCAGACGGCCAATCAGCTTGCCTTGTTTGTCAACCACCGGCGCGGAGATCAGGTCGTAACGTTCAAAGGCCTGCGCGGCATCACCCGCGTCCTCTTCCGGGCGAAATGTCACAACATCCTGCGCCATGATGTCGACCACCATCATGTCTGGGTCGTTCACCAACAAGCGTTTCAATGGCAAGATGCCCTTGAGAATGTCGGACTTGTCAACAACAAACAGTTTGTCGGTATGGTTTGGCAGCTCTTCAAAACGGCGCAGATAGCGTAAGACCACTTCCAATGAGACATCATCACGGATCGTCACCATTTCGAAATCCATGATCCCGCCCACCTGGTGCTCGTCATAGGACAAAGCACTTTGAACCTGCGCTCGTTCTTCCTTGTCCAGTGAGTCCATCAACTCGTGGACAACAGCTTGCGGCAAGTCGGGGGCTAGGTCGGCAATCTCGTCAGCGTCGAGCTGCTCTGCCGCTGCCAGGATCTCGTCGCTGTCCATGTGGGCCAGCAGGGTTTCGCGGACGGCATCGGAGACTTCAAGCAGGATGTCACCGTCCCGCTCGGCCTTGACCAGATCCCATACCAACAGACGTTCGTCGAGAGGAAGTGCTTCGAGGATGTGGGCGATGTCGGCTGGGTGCAGCAGATCCAGTTTGTGCTGCAGCTCTACCAGATTCTGTCGATGGACGAGTGTTTCGACCAGGTCGTGTTTAGGCATGTCCTGCTTGTGGACGAGCCCTTCAACCAGTTTGTGACGTGCAATCAGGCGCTGAACCTGTTGCAGGCTTTCTTGCAGGCTTTCCTGCGGTTTTTGTTCAATGGCGTTCATGGCGCTCTTCACCCGGCAGATGCGGGCGGCGAAAAAGAGCGCCCGCGGGTTAGGCTATATTTCTTGCGTGGAGCGATAAATAGTGACTACTACTGGAGTCCATTGCGTAAGCCTCAAAAAGCCGCATAGGGCGCGGCATCCTGATATGGATTATACATCTGTTTCTGTGATGGACGATTGGGGAAACCGCTTGACGTGATGTCTGCCGGTTTTTCCGCATGGCATTGGCTTGGTCTGAGCTTTACAGACTGGGCCTTGACATGGCCGCTCGTCAGAGATCAGTTGAGTAATCTGCTATATGGATTGGGATTCGTCGGCGGCCAAATGGTTTCTCTCCTGATGAGAATCGCCCTTGCAATGGGGTCTGGCAATGTGCGCAACAGCCATTCGCATCTATATCGTATGTCAGCAGCGCATGCCAATCACGTACTACCACGGGTTTTTGGCAGCTTGGGCAATAGGTGGTTCCCCCTTCGATATCGATAATATTGCCGGTATACACATAGTGCAGCCCCGTCTGGCGAGCGATGTGCCTGGCATGATGAAGCGTGCTGGCAGGCGTGGCGGGCAGATCGCCCAGCTTGTAATCAGGGTGGAAAGCCGTGAAATGCAATGGCACGTCCGGCCCCAGTTCATTCATGATCCATTCGCAGAGCCGTGTGATTTCCTGGGTGCTGTCGTTGAGTGTTGGAATCAATAGCGTCGTAATCTCCAACCAAACCTGCGTTTCATGTTTCAGGTAAAGCAGCGTGTCCAGAATGGGTGACAACCTGGCCCCACACAGTTTGACGTAAAACTCATCGGTGAAGCCCTTCAGGTCAACATTGGCCGCATCCATCTTGGCAAAGAACGCCCGTCTGGGGTGGTCGTGGAGATAGCCTGCCGTCACGGCCACGGTCTGGATGTCCATGGCATGGCAGGCATCCGCGACATCCATGGCGTATTCGGCAAAGATGACCGGGTCGTTGTAGGTAAAGGCGACGCTGCGGCAACCATGCTGGGCGGCTGCTTGGGCAATGCGCTCGGGGCGCGCGGCATCGGCCAGGGTGTCCATCTCGTGGGATTTGGAGATATCCCAGTTCTGGCAGAACTTGCAGGCCAGGTTGCAACCTGCCGTTCCAAAGCTCAGCGCGCTGGAGCCAGGGTAGAAGTGACTGAGGGGTTTCTTCTCGATCGGGTCGATACAAAAGCCAGACGAGCGGCCATAAGTTGTCAGCACCATGGCATCTTGCTGGCGCATCCGGACAAAACACAGGCCTCGCTGGCCTTCATGTAACCTACAGTCTCGTGGGCACAGGTCGCATTGCAGGCGCCCGTCATCAAGCATGTGCCAATACTGGGCCGGGTGATGCTTGGTCATGATCAATCCTCAGCGGAGTGGCGGCTCGGTGAACTTCTGAACCTGGTAGCGGGTGACAATCATGTCTGGCGACCAGAAATCCGCCGACCAGCCTGCCTTGCGTTTCAATTGTTGTATGAACGCAGTGGGGGCGGGCAGCTGCTCCCATACTTGGGGTAGAAACGTCGCTTGGCGGCAACCACACCGCAACGTCACGCCATCGACCCCTGGCCTCAGCATGGCAAGCAATTCTGCCTCATTGGCGACCGTGACAGGCTCGGGTGCGGTCAATACGGATACCTCGATGGTGGTTTCGCCCAGCTCCTCAATCGACACTGGCGGAAAGCGAGGGTCATGCAAGGCTGCGGCCACCGCATTGTGGATGATATCTTCAGCAAGTGATTGATGCGCTTCCAGGCTGCCCATGCAGCCCCGTAATGCACCCTGCCGCTTGAGTGTGATGAAACAAGCCCCTGGTCGGGACAGCGCCTGGGTGTCTGGTTTTTTGATGGCGGATTGGCCGAGCTGGCTGACAATGGCCTCACGTGCCAGCGCGAGCAAGAGGGTGCCCAGTCGTTCATCCAGCATGATCGGCCTCCAAAAAGGCAAATGCAGCGTAACCGACCACTCGTTCCTTATCGCCAGCAGTATCGCCTGAGTTGCGCAAATCCATCAAGAAGGGCTTCAGCTGTCGTTGACGGGCCACCTGCAGCAAGCCACGGATTGGTGTTGCGCCACACGCTTGCTGGTGATTGATCTGATCATGCAGCTCCAGAATCGATTCACAGGTGTCATGATCAACCCGCTGCGCCAGGCTGTACGGCAAATAGTGCGAAAGATCGGAGCTCACGACGATCAGCGTTTCACGCCCACCCCATAACAGATTCAGCACATCGGCCACCTCTTGTGTGCTGGCGTCACCCACCGCCAGAGGAACCAGCGTGAAATGATCGAGAACATGTTGCAAAAAAGGGAGATGCACCTCCAGTGAGTGTTCCAGGGCATGTGCCGCCGCGCTGGTTTCAACTTGCGGAAGACTGATCAGACGACGGCAGCTGGACTGATCGATGGGAACCGTACCCAGCGGTGTGGCGAAGGCTTCGCAGTCTGGTAGCGCCAGGCCCTTCACCGGTACCCGATGGGTGGGGCCCAGCAGCACCACCCGCTCAATTTGCGCGTGAAATGGCCGTAGTGCCGCATAGACCTTTGCCGCGACCGAGCCCGAATAAACATAGCCAGCGTGGGGGGCGATGATGGCCTTGGGAGGATGGGGTAAAGACTGATGACGAGCTGCATCGACAATCAAGTCATCTACCGTCCGCATCAATTGATCATGTTGGCCTGGGTAAAATGACCCGGCCACCGCGGCGTGGCGAACAGCAGACATGGCATCCTCCTGGTACAACACCCAACGATGCGTGGTACTACGTATATTTAGGCGAATTCACATGCTTCAAGTTTCATTGAAGACAAGTTTTTTCACTGGAGCAAGCTTGCAAGTATACGAACTGAATCATTTGATCATGGTTAACGTACTGTTTTAATTGAAAAACATGGTGTTGTTGCTGGTATTTTTTGCCTATATCGCGTAAAATCTCCGCCCTTTTGCAAGCTTTGTGGATTGTGGCCATGTTGTATCCAACCGAATTTGACGTGATCGTGGTAGGTGGCGGCCATGCCGGTACTGAGGCTGCGTTGGCAGCGGCACGCATGGGCGCAAACACCTTGCTGCTGACCCACAATATTGAGACTTTGGGGCAAATGTCCTGCAACCCGTCCATTGGCGGAATCGGCAAGGGGCATCTGGTCAAAGAGGTAGACGCCCTGGGCGGCGCCATGGCACTCGCCACCGATATGGGTGGCATCCAGTTCCGCACGCTGAATTCCTCCAAAGGCCCAGCGGTGCGCGCCACGCGTGCGCAGGCCGATCGCGTGCTGTACAAAGCAGCCATTCGTGGCATGTTGGAAAATCAACCCAATTTGACGCTGTTCCAGCAGGCAGTCGATGACATTCTGTTGCAAGGTGAGCGTGTCAGCGGAGTCGTCACCCAGATTGGCATCCGTTTCATGGCGCGTGCAGTGGTGCTCACGGCAGGCACCTTTCTGGGGGGGAAAATCCACGTTGGGCTGGAAAACCATGTGGGTGGGCGCGCTGGGGACTCTGCCTCGCTCACCCTGGCTGGTCGTTTACGAGAATTGCAGCTACCGGTTGGCCGCTTGAAAACAGGCACACCCCCACGCATTGATGGGCGGACCATCGATTACAGTGCCTTGGAGGCCCAGCCCGGCGATGCGCCTGAGCCGGTTTTCTCCTACCGTGGCTCACGCGCCCTTCACCCCAAGCAACTGCCTTGTTGGATCACCCATACCAATGAACGAACCCATGAGATCATCCGCTCGGGTTTTGATCGCTCACCTATGTTCACGGGGATCATTGAAGGTGTCGGCCCGCGTTATTGCCCCTCGATTGAGGACAAAATCAATCGCTTTGCCGACAAGAACAGCCACCAGATTTTTCTGGAGCCAGAGGGCTTGCAAACCAACGAGATCTATCCCAATGGAATCTCCACCTCGCTACCCTTCGACATCCAATTGGCGGCGGTGCGCTCGATGCGCGGGCTGGAGCAGGCGCACATCCTGCGTCCTGGCTACGCCATAGAATACGATTACTATGACCCGCGTAATTTGAAGTCCAGCTTCGAAACCAAGTCGATCAACGGCTTGTTCTTTGCTGGCCAGATCAATGGCACCACCGGCTATGAAGAAGCGGCTGCGCAAGGCCTGTTTGCTGGTATCAACGCGGCGTTGCAGGTGCAGGAGCGAGCGCCCTGGTGCCCTGCGCGTGACCAGGCCTATATTGGCGTGCTGGTCGATGATCTGATCACTCGCGGGGTAACCGAGCCCTATCGCATGTTCACCAGCCGTGCAGAATTCCGTCTGCAGCTACGGGAAGACAATGCCGATCTGCGCCTGACTGAAATCGGACGTGAGCTGGGCGTGGTAGGTGATGCGCAGTGGGATGCGTTCTGCCGCAAGCGTGACGCCATTGCAGCGGAGTTTGAGCGACTGAAATCCACATGGGCCAACCCACGCAATGTGAGTCGTGAGGATGCCGAGCGGGTGCTCGGGCAACCAATCGAGCGAGAGTACCGACTGGCGGATCTGCTACGCCGCCCCAATGTCACCTATGCTGAGTTGATGACCCTGCCGGTTGCGGGCAATGCAGTGGATGATGTAGAGGTTGCAGAACAGGTCGAGATTCAGGTCAAATACGAAGGCTATATCAACCGTCAGGCTGATGAAGTCGCACGTCGCGAGAGTCTGGAACATGTCAAGCTGCCTGCCGACATTGACTATGCGCAAGTCAAAGGGTTGTCAAAAGAAGTTCAGCAGAAATTGAACACTCACCGTCCCGAGACATTGGGACAAGCCTCCCGTATATCCGGGATCACGCCTGCCGCTGTGGGTCTGCTCTTGATCCATCTCAAGCGCGGCTTTGAAGAAACAGGAAAGAAATCCGCATGATACTTGCTGAACAACTGAAGCAAGGTATCGATGAGTTAGGCCTTGAGCTGTCCGATGATGTGCAGCGCAAGCTGCTTGACTATCTGGCCTTGCTGGAAAAATGGAATAAGGTATACGCTCTGACCGCAATTCGTGATCATACGAAAATGGTCAGCCATCATCTGCTGGATTGCTTGGCAGCATTGCCACATGTGACGGCCCAGCGAGTGTTGGACGTGGGCTCGGGTGGCGGACAGCCCGGTTTGGTCTGGGCCATTGCCCGCCCAGATTGGTCGCTGACCTTGCTCGATAGCAACCACAAGAAAACGACTTTCTTGCGGCAGGCAGTCATTGATCTAGGGCTGAGCAATGTGGAAGTGGTGACCGGAAGGGTTGAGGCGCTGACGGCTGAAGACCCCTATGATGTCATCACTTCGCGAGCGTTTTCCGATCTGGGCGATTTTGTGCGTCTCAGTCGCGCGTTGCTGGCGGACGATGGCCGTTGGCTGGCCATGAAAGGCGTGCATCCTTATGAAGAAATCGCGTTGTTACCGAAAGACATTGTGGTAGACAAAGTTGTACCTCTCCATGTGCCAGGATTAGGCGCAGAACGACACCTGATCATCATGCAGGCGGTGCCCAATGCTTAGAATCATTGCCATCACCAATCAAAAAGGTGGGGTCGGAAAAACAACTACTGCAGTCAATCTGGCTGCCAGTTTTGCCTCAATCGGCAAGCGTGTGCTACTGGTGGATCTGGACCCACAAGGCAATGCAACCATGGGTAGCGGCGTGGCAAAGGGCCAGTTACCCGTCTCTGTCTACCACGTCTTGCTTGGAGGGGCGGATATCCGATCGGCCCTGCATCGGTCCCAGGGCGGGGAATACGACGTATTGCCCGCCAATCGCGAATTGGGTGGGGCGGAAATCGAGCTGGTGGATCTGGAGCACCGAGAGGCCAGATTGAAACAAGCATTGGCGCCTTTACATGATCAATACGATCTGGTGCTGATTGATTGCCCGCCCGCCTTGAATCTGCTGACCTTGAATGGCCTGGTGGCCGCTGAGCGAGTCATGATCCCGATGCAATGCGAATACTACGCGCTTGAAGGATTGACTGATCTCATCAATACCCTACGTAAAGTCCGACAGGGTTTGAACGCGCAAATCGAAATCGAAGGCCTGCTGCGCACCATGTATGACCCACGTAGCACATTGGCTCAGCAAGTGTCGGAGCAATTGAGGCAACATTTCGGCGATAAGGTATACAACACTGTCATTCCTCGAAATGTCAGGTTGGCAGAGGCGCCCAGCTATGGGCTGCCAGCATTGGCCTATGACAAGGGGTCCCGAGGGGCGCAAGCCTATTTGGCTTTGGCGCAAGAGATTCTAAGCAAGGCGCCAGTCGCCGCAGCAACGGTTAGTTAATACGTATGGCAAAATTGAAAGGGCTTGGGCGCGGCCTGGATGCGCTCCTTGGCGAAATGCGTGTGGATACCCCGGCAGACCAGCTGCTGACTCTGCATATTGACCAGCTCAAGCCTGGTAAGTACCAGCCGCGCACCAGGATGGATCAAACGGCGCTGGCTGAATTGGCCGCATCAATCAAATCGCAAGGCTTGATGCAGCCAATTCTGGTGCGCCTGCTGGTCTCTGGTGGGTACGAAATCATTGCCGGTGAGCGTCGCTGGCGTGCGGCCAGAATGGCAGGTCTGATGCAGGTGCCTGTAGTGGTCAGGGTCGTAGCGGATGAGGCCGCTCTCGCCATGGCACTGATTGAGAACATCCAGCGTGAGGACCTCAATCCACTGGAAGAGGCAGTCGGCATCCAGCGCCTGGTGGATGAATTCGGCATGACGCATGATTCGTGTGCCCAGGTTCTGGGCCGCTCTCGCAGTGCGGTATCCAATTTGCTCCGTTTGCTGAATCTGCCAGAGCCAGTTCGCCAAATGGTATCAGAAGGTGATCTGGATATGGGGCATGCTCGGGCGCTATTGAGCCTGCCGGTCATGCAGCAGATCGAGCTTGCCAAGCAGGTCGTTGATCGAGGGCTATCGGTCCGAGAGACAGAGAAGTTGGTGCAGCGGATGTTGGAGCCCTTGGCTTCGCGGGAGCAGGTCATGCCGGACCCCGACGTCCTGAGATTGGAAGAAGAGATTTCAGAATCGATCGGCACCAAAGTCAGAATCCAGTCTGGCAAGCGCGGAGCCGGGAAAATAACCATCGAATACGGCTCTCTGGATCAATTGGACGGTCTATTGGCCCGTCTTCGTTGAGATTTATGGATTCGAACGTTCATTCTAACTATCGGATATCGACTTCCAACCAAAGCATAGTCATGTCAGGAAACACTTTTTGAACATTCTAATATCAAAAAGCGCTGATAAATCAATCCTGACGCAGTTGTTCTGCCATCATCGTGTTGACTATTAAGGCTTTTCATGGCTACAATCCGCAGGTTTTTTAAGACCGGGTTCCGCAATCTTGAATCGCCAAGTAAGCCGGGTCATCAGCCTGCAAATTTTTTTTGTTAGTCTGCTGGCTGTGATTCTTTGGTGGCAAGCGGGCAAGGTTGTTGCACTGTCCTCTCTCGCGGGAGGGGCCATCGGTGTGATATCCAGCTTGGTTTATGCGGTCGTGGCAAATGGCGACCGCCATCGTGCGCCTCAGGTCATCATCAAGGCGCATTTTGCTGCAGAGATGCTCAAGTTCACTGCTGTCGTGATTATGTTCGCGTTAGCAGTGATTTTTTTGCGAAATGAATTGTCCGCGCCAGCTTTATTTGGGGGGTATCTCGCGACAACGCTGGGATACTGGGCAGCGCTTATGTTCAAAAACTAGTGGTTGAAAATAATGTCGGCAGAACACGCACAAGCACCTGCAAATGCAACCGAGTACATCAAGCACCACTTGACCTTCCTGCAATCTCATGGCGAAGGCTTTTGGCGTTTTAATCTAGATACGTTCTGGATTGCTTTGTTCCTTGGCTTCATCTTTTTGTTCGTTTTTGGCTTGGCCGCGCGTCGGGCCACTTCTGGCGTGCCAGGTAGGCTGCAAAACTTTGTTGAGATGGTCGTCGAGATGGTTGACGCTCAAATCAAAGATGCATTCCACGCCAAAAGCAAGGTCATCGGCCCGTTGAGCTTGACCATTTTTGTCTGGGTGTTCTTGATGAACTCCATGGACTTCTTGCCGGTTGATCTGTTACCGAAGGTCGCAAGTTGGTTTGGGGTGCATTATCTGCGCGCTGTTCCAACAGCAGATGTAAACCAGACATTTGCCATGTCGATCTCGGTCATGTTCCTGATCATCGGGTTCAGCATCAGCGCTAAAGGCTTGGGTGGTTATACAAAAGAGCTCTTTACTGCTCCTTTCCATGCAAGCGGGCCAATGGCTATCGTACTGGCACCAGTCAATTTTGCCTTCCAGTTGATCGAATTGCTGGCGAAGCCGATCTCTCTTGCATTGCGTCTGTTCGGTAACATGTATGCAGGCGAGCTGATCTTCATTCTGATTGCACTGCTGCCGTGGTGGATTCAGTGGGTGTTGGGTGCGCCTTGGGCCATCTTCCACATTCTGGTGGTAACACTGCAAGCGTTTGTATTCATGATGTTGACCATCGTGTATCTGAGCCTCGCGGTAGAAGATCACTAATTTGAAGCAGTAATCGTTATTTCAAACCCTTTTTAGTAACACGTCCTTAATCTAGGAGATATAAATGGAAGCAGCACAACTGATTGCTAACGTACAAGGCCTGACCGTTATCGCCGCCGCCTTCATCATTGGCTTGGCAGCGATCGGTACCGCTCTGGGCTTTGCAATCCTCGGTGGCAAGTTCTTGGAGTCCTCTGCTCGCCAGCCGGAAATGATCCCCGTGCTGCAAACCAAGCTGTTCATTATTGCTGGTCTGTTGGACGCGATCTCCATGATCGGTGTTGGTGTTGCTATGCTGTACACCTTTAACAACCCGTTCCTGGGCCCGATCCTCGCTCGTATCGCCGGCTAATTGATCCAACTTTTGGATCAAATTGGTCTGATTTTGAATTAACGAGGAAAAACAACCATGGATATCAATGCATCACTGATCGGGCAAGCGATTACCTTCGCCCTGCTGGTGATCTTCACCATGAAGATTGTTTGGCCTCCGCTGACCCAGGTGATGGATGAGCGTGCCAAGCGCATCGCTGATGGCTTGGCTGCTGCAGATCGTGCAAATCAGGATCTGAAAAATGCAGAAAAGGCTGCGGCTGAAAAGCTGCGCGAGGCCAAGCAACAAGCATCCGAAATCATCGCCCAAGCTGAAAAACGTGCATCACAATTGATTGATGAAGCCAAGGAAGAGGCTCGTCAGGCAGGTGATCGCGAAAAGGCTGCGGTATTGGCGGAGATCGATCAAGAAGTGTTTCGAGCCAAAGAAGCGTTACGCGCTCAGGTGGCTGGTCTGGCGGTAGCCGGCGCAGAAAAGATTCTGCGCAAGGAAATCGATGCAGGCAAGCATGCCGATCTTTTGGCCTCGATCCAAGCGGAATTGTAAGAATCTCATGGCAGAAATCGTTACAGTCGCTAGGCCTTACGCAGAAGGGCTGTTTCGCCTCGCCAAGGAAAGCAATGCGTTCGCTAAGTGGTCTGATGTGCTGAGTGTGCTGGCGGCCGTGGTTGGTCATGATGAAGTTAAGGAAGTAGTGACCAATCCCAAGTTTTCCGCCGGTCAAGTTCAGTCATTGTTGTCTGATGTGCTGGGTGACAAGGCTGATGATCAAGTCAAGAACTTGGTCAAGACACTGCAAGAGAATGGGCGTCTCACGTTGTTGCCTGAGATTGCCATTCAGTTCGAGCAGTTGAAGTCTGCACTCAATAGCACAGTTGACGCGCACATCGTGTCCGCATTCCCATTGGATGGCGCACAGTTGCAAGCCCTTGTTGCGAAGCTTGAGGCACGCTTCAAGCAGAAAGTGGATGCCCAAATCAGCGTTGACCCCGAATTGCTGGGTGGTGTGCGTATTGAAATTGGTGATGAAGTTATCGATGCATCCGTTCGTGGCAAGCTGCAAGCCATGGCGTTCAGGCTTAAGAGTTAGGAGATATCATGCAGTTAAACCCCTCTGAAATCAGTGATCTGATCAAGAGTAAGATCGCCGGCCTGGCTGACGGCGCGGAAAGCCGCACCAAAGGCACCGTGGTCTCGGTCACTGACGGTATCGTCCGCATCCACGGCCTGTCCGATGTGATGCAGGGCGAAATGTTGGAGTTCCCAAATAATACCTTCGGCTTGGCGCTCAACCTGGAGCGCGATTCCGTTGGTGCGGTAATTCTGGGTGAGTACGAACATATTTCTGAAGGCGACGAAGTCAAGTGCACTGGTCGCATTCTGGAAGTGCCTGTTGGTCCTGAATTGATCGGTCGGGTAGTAAACTCTCTAGGTCAGCCAATTGATGGGAAAGGGCCGGTCAATGCCAAATTGACCAACCCGATCGAAAAAATCGCACCAGGTGTAATTGCCCGTAAGTCAGTTGGTCAACCGATGCAGACAGGCCTTAAAGCCATTGATGCGATGGTGCCGATCGGTCGTGGTCAGCGTGAGCTGATCATTGGCGATCGTCAGACTGGTAAGACAGCGGTTGCTCTGGATACCATCATCAATCAGAAGGGTACTGGGGTCATTTGTATCTACGTTGCGATCGGTCAAAAAGCATCTTCTATCGCAAACGTAGTTCGCAAGCTCGAAGAGCATGGTGCAATGGGTCACACCATCATCGTCGCTTCTTCCTCTTCTGAATCAGCGGCTATGCAATTCATTTCTGCATATTCTGGCTGCACGATGGGTGAATATTTCCGTGATCGTGGTCAGGATGCATTGATTGTATATGACGATTTGTCAAAGCAAGCTGTTGCATACCGGCAGATTTCCTTGTTGCTGCGTCGACCGCCTGGCCGTGAAGCATACCCTGGTGACGTGTTCTATCTACACTCCCGCCTGTTGGAGCGTGCTGCTCGCGTCAACGAAGAATATGTTGAAAAGTTCACCAATGGTGAAGTGAAAGGTAAAACAGGCTCTTTGACTGCATTGCCAATCATTGAAACCCAAGCCGGTGACGTTTCTGCATTCGTTCCGACGAACGTGATTTCCATTACCGACGGTCAGATCTTCCTGGAAACGGATTTGTTCAACTCTGGTATCCGTCCTGCGATCAACGCTGGTATTTCAGTATCTCGCGTGGGTGGTGCGGCTCAGACTAAAGCGATCAAGAAGTTGTCGGGTGGCATTCGTACTGACTTGGCGCAATATCGTGAATTGGCTGCGTTTGCGCAATTTGCATCTGACCTGGATGATGTAACCCGTAAGCAGCTTGAACGTGGTCGTCGTGTTACAGAGCTGATGAAGCAAGGGCAATATCATCCGTTGAAAGTATCCGAAATGACCCTGACGTTGTTGGGTGTTAACAAGGGTTATTACGACGATATTCCTGTTGAGAAGGCTCTGGCGTTTGAATCGGCATTCCGTTCTTATGCTCGTGCAAACTTGGCCGATGTATTGAAGCGTGTCGACGAAGCTGGTGAATTGTCCGGTGACGACGAGAAGAAAGTATGCGCTGCGATCGAATCGTTCAAGGCAAGCTCGGCTTACTAATCGAAATATTGCTTTGATAGGTTCTGATCATGGCTAGCGGAAAAGAGATACGCAACAAGATCAAGAGCGTGCAAAACACGCAAAAGATCACGCGTGCCATGGAGATGGTTGCGGCATCCAAAATGCGTAAGGCGCAGGATCGCATGAAAGCGATTCGCCCTTACGGTGAGAAGGTGCGCCGTGTTGCGGCGCATCTTTCTCAAGCATTTCAGGACTACCAGCATCCTTTCTTCGCAGTACGCGAGACGGTCAAACGAGTGGGTTTGATCGTTGTGACCTCTGATAAAGGCTTGTGTGGTGGCTTGAATACCAACGCACTACGAATCACGGTCAACAAAATGAAAGAATGGACCCAGGCAGGTGTGCAAGTCGATGTCACGACAATAGGTGGCAAGGGTTTCGGCTTTATGCAACGCATGGGTGCAAATGTAGTATCGCATGTCGCAGGTCTGGGTGATACGCCGCACATGGAATCGCTTATCGGTCCCATCAAAGTGCAGGTAGATGCCTATCTGGAAGGCAAGATTGATGAGCTGCATATCATCTACAACCATTTCATCAATACGATGAAACAGGAACCAGTTGTAGAGCAGATCTTGCCAATTCGCGGTGAGAAGCTGGGTGATCGCGAGCATGCGTGGGATTACTTGTACGAGCCTGATCCGAAGACCGTTGTAGAGCAGTTGCTGCTGCGCTATATCGACGCCTTGGTTTATCAAGGTGTTGCTGAAAACATGGCATCGGAACAGAGTGCCCGGATGGTTGCAATGAAGGCGGCATCTGACAATGCCGGCAACATTATCGATGAACTGAAGCTGGTCTATAACAAGACCCGTCAGGCTGCCATTACCAAGGAATTGGCAGAGATCGTATCCGGCGCAGCAGCAGTGTAAGCGTAGATCGCCAATAGGTAACCGAATTTAACGTTTTAGGAAGCAACGATGAGCCAAGGTAAAATCGTTCAGATCATCGGCGCAGTTGTTGACGTGGAATTTCCGCGTGACGCAATGCCGAAGGTTTATGATGCGCTGAAGTTGGCCGAAGGCGATCTGACGCTGGAAGTACAGCAACAGCTCGGCGACGGCGTAGTACGTACCATTGCAATGGGTTCGACAGATGGCATCAAGCGTGGCACCGCTGTTGCTAATACTGGCGCACCAATTTCCGTGCCAGTAGGTAAAGCTACATTGGGCCGTATTATGGATGTGCTGGGTAGCCCGGTGGATGAGGCTGGGCCTGTAGAGTCTGAGGCCAAGTGGGCAATTCACCGCAAGGCCCCGGCTTTTGATGAGTTGAGTTCCGCGACCGAGTTGCTGGAAACGGGCATTAAGGTGATTGATTTGCTCTGCCCGTTTGCAAAGGGTGGTAAAGTCGGCTTGTTCGGTGGTGCGGGTGTGGGTAAGACCGTCAATATGATGGAACTTATCAACAACATCGCCAAAGCCCACTCCGGTCTGTCCGTGTTTGCCGGTGTAGGTGAACGTACTCGCGAGGGTAATGACTTCTACCACGAGATGAAGGACTCGAACGTTCTTGATAAAGTGGCAATGGTCTACGGTCAGATGAATGAACCTCCGGGGAACCGTCTGCGTGTTGCGCTGACTGGTCTGACGATGGCTGAATATTTCCGCGACGAGAAAGATGCATCTGGCAAGGGCCGTGATGTTCTGCTGTTCGTGGATAATATCTATCGTTATACCCTGGCTGGTACAGAGGTTTCTGCGCTGCTGGGTCGTATGCCTTCTGCGGTAGGTTATCAACCGACCCTGGCAGAGGAAATGGGCCGCTTGCAGGAGCGTATCACATCGACTAAGACAGGTTCGATTACCTCCATTCAAGCTGTTTACGTTCCTGCGGATGACTTGACTGACCCGTCACCCGCTACCACGTTTGCTCACTTGGATGCGACAGTCGTTTTGTCCCGTGATATCGCTGCGTTGGGTATTTATCCTGCGGTTGATCCTCTGGATTCCACTTCCCGCCAATTGGACCCGCTGGTTGTGGGTGAGGAGCACTACAACGTCGCACGTGGTGTTCAGTCCACGCTGCAGCGTTATAAAGAATTGCGCGATATCATTGCGATTCTGGGGATGGATGAATTGTCGCCTGAGGACAAGCTCATCGTTGCTCGCGCACGTAAGATTCAGCGCTTCTTGTCACAGCCTTTCCATGTTGCGGAAGTATTTACGGGATCTCCCGGTAAATATGTATCGCTCAAGGATACAATCAAAGGCTTCAAGGGCATCATCAGTGGTGAGTATGACCACCTGCCAGAGCAGGCATTCTACATGGTCGGCACTATTGACGAAGTAATCGAAAAAGCGAAGACCCTGCAGTAATCGCGTTTGCACTTACTAGGAGGGATCATGGCGATGACGATGCATGTAGATGTAGTGAGCGGCGAAGAGTCGATCTACTCTGGTACAGCTGAGTTTCTGGTAGCGCCAGCAGAAGGTGGTGAGATTGGTGTTTACCCCCGCCACGCACCGCTCTTAGCGATGATCAAGCCGGGGCCGGTGCGTATTGTGCCGGCCAATGGCGCGGGCGAAGAGGTTTTCGTGTTCGTGTCCGGTGGCATGATTGAAGTCCAGCCGCATGTGGTGACCATCCTGGCGGATACTGCCGTTCGCGGTGGTGATCTGGATGAAGCCAAGGCGCTGGAAGCTAAGAAGCAGGCTGAAGAAGCATTATCGAATCGTTCCGCGAATCTGGATTATGCAAAAGCGCAAGCCGAATTGGCTGAAGCTGTTGCACAGTTGGCTGCGATTCAGAAGCTGCGCAAAAAAGGTCATTGATTTTCGTGCGCATGCTTGTAGTACTTAGCGAGGAAGGCAGCCATTAGGCTGCCTTTTTCATTTGATGCATCAGCAAATCAGTATTTTATGATGAGTGGATATATGAAATTAGCATGTGTTATTTTGGCCGCAGGTAAAGGGAAGCGTATGTATTCCGATTTGCCTAAGGTTTTACATGCAATTGCCGGTAAGCCTATGCTGCGCCATGTCGTGGATACCGTATCTGAGTTGCGTCCGGAGCAGCTTTGCATTGTGTATGGGCATGGAGGGCAACTCGTTCGTGATGCATTGAGTGATATTGATTGTGCTTGGGCTTTGCAGGAGCAACAGCTTGGGACGGGCCATGCTGTCAAGATGGCGTTGCCCACTTTGTTTGAGCAAGGCATGACGCTTGTCTTGTATGGGGATGTACCGCTGACCAGAGCCGAAACACTTCAAAAGATGATCGAAGTTTCGCAAGGTGAGCGAATGGTCATTCTCACCGATATTATTGCCGATGCAACCGGATATGGCCGTATCGTAAGAGATGCAGCGGGTCATGTGACACGGATCGTTGAGGAGAAGGATGCATCGGTAGATGAAAGAGCCATTCGGGAAATCAATACCGGCATCATGCTGCTGCCAAATAAGTATCTGAAAAGGTGGCTGAGTAGCCTTTCGAATCAAAACGCGCAAGGCGAGTACTACCTGACCGACGTGGTCGGTATGGCGGTAGCGGAAGGCGTGGAAATCGCCACTGCCCATCCTCAAGATAGTTGGGAGACCTTTGGCGTCAACAGTAAAGTTCAACTGGCTGAGTTGGAGCGTATCCACCAACAGGAACAAGCCAAGCAGCTGTTAATACGTGGTGCGACCCTCATGGACCCGGCAAGAATCGATGTTCGAGGTCAGTTGGATATCGGTCGGGATGTCGTGATCGATGTCAATTGTGTATTTGAAGGTCAAGTGAAGCTAGGGGATCGAGTTCATATTGGCCCGAATACCGTCATCAAGAATGCGCAAATCGCCGCCGATACCCACATTTCTGCGTTCAGTCATATTGAAGACGCAATTGTCGGAGCGGGTGCTAAGATCGGCCCCTATGCCCGCCTGCGGCCTGGTGCGTCGCTGGCAAATGGGGTGCATATCGGTAATTTTGTTGAAGTCAAAAAATCTGAAATTGGTGAAGGCTCCAAGGTCAACCATCTGAGTTATGTGGGTGATGCCAAAATAGGTAAGGGCGTCAACGTGGGTGCTGGCACTATCACATGTAATTACGATGGCGTGAACAAGCACAATACCGTGATTGAAGATGGTGCGTTCATTGGCTCAGGGTCCATGCTCGTTGCGCCGGTTGTGGTTGCCAAGGGGGCAACAGTCGGTGCTGGCTCCACTATCACAAAACATGCCCCAGAGGATCAATTGACCTTGGCTCGCGCACGTCAGATATCGATTCCAGCCTGGAAACGTCCAACAAAAGAATAAGTTTCAATCTAAATAGGTAAGTGGGAAGCCATTCTCGCAGGAGTAATCAATATGTGTGGGATCGTCGGAGCAATTGCTCAACGTAATATTGTACCGGTGCTGGTTGAGGGCCTGAAGCGTCTGGAGTATCGCGGTTATGACTCGGCGGGCATAGCTGTCTTGGACACAGAGATCAAACGTGTCCGTCGGGTGGGAAGAGTGGCTGAAATGGAAGCCGCCGCCAACGAAATCAACCTGACAGGGCGCCTTGGGATTGGGCATACCCGCTGGGCCACCCATGGTGGCGTTACTGAGCCCAATGCACACCCCCACGTTTCTGGAGATCTCATTGCGGTGGTCCACAATGGCATCATTGAAAACCACGATGAGAAGCGACAAGCGCTCCAGGCAAAAGGCTATCAATTCGAATCGCAGACCGATACCGAAGTCATCGCCCATCTGATCCACTCTTACTATGTGCAAGATCGCAACCTGTTCAGTGCGGTGCAGAAAGCGGTTACCGAACTGGTCGGCGCCTATGCCATCGCAGTCATCGCAAAAGACCAGCCAGATGTATTAGCCTGCGCACGCATGGGCTGCCCACTGCTGATCGGCCTGGGCGATGGTGAACATTTCGTTGCATCGGATGTATCCGCCATCCTTTCCGCCACCCGCCGTGTCATCTTTCTGGAAGAGGGGGATGTAGCAGAATTGCGCAGAGACCAGATCCTGATTCTTGATAAAGATCGTCAAAAAGCAGAGCGAAAGATCCATGTCAGTGATGTATCGCTGGCATCGCTGGAGCTTGGCCCCTACAGCCACTTCATGCAAAAAGAAATCCACGAGCAGCCCAAAGCCCTGTCCGACACCATTGAGCCCTTATTGGAGGCCGGTTTCGTGCCAGAGCTGTTCGGGGCCAATGCAAAAGAGCTACTGAGCAAAGTGGATGGTGTCCTGATCCTGGCGTGCGGCACCAGCTACTATGCTGGGTCGGTGGCGCGCTATTGGCTGGAATCCATTGCCAGCGTACCTTGCCAAGTGGAAATCGCCAGCGAATATCGCTACCGTGATGCGGTCGCCAACCCCAATTGGCTGGTTGTCACCCTCTCCCAGTCCGGAGAAACACTGGACACCATGGAGGCCTTGAAATACGCAAAATCGCTAGGACATGACAAGACCCTCTCGATCTGCAACGTCCGCGAAAGCGCCATCCCGCGCTCGTCAGAAATGGTGTTCTACACCCGAGCAGGCGCAGAAATCGGTGTGGCCTCCACCAAAGCCTTCACCACCCAACTGCTGGCCCTGTTCGCCTTGACGGCGACCCTGGCAAAAATCAAAGGCCGCTTGAGCGACACACAAGAGCAAAGCTACCTGGATGCACTGAGACATCTACCAGGCAGCGTACAGCATGCGCTGAACCTGGAACCCCAGATCAAAATCTGGGCCGATCGATTTGCCCCCAAAGAACATGCCTTGTTCCTGGGGCGAGGCGTCCACTACCCGATTGCCTTGGAAGGCGCGCTGAAACTCAAGGAAATCTCCTATATCCACGCAGAAGCCTACCCCGCAGGTGAGCTGAAGCATGGACCCCTGGCCCTGGTCGACGACAACATGCCTGTCGTCGTGATCGCCCCCAACGACGTTTTGCTGGAAAAGGTGAAATCCAACATGCAGGAAGTCCGCGCTCGCGGTGGCGAACTGTTTGTTTTCGCCGACTTGGACAGCCATTTCAGCGAATCAGAAGGCGTCCACGTGATCCGTACCCCACGACATGCCGGAGTCCTCAGCCCCGTTGTACACGCTGTTCCAGTGCAAATACTCGCCTATCATGCGGCCTTGCAGCGCGGTACTGATGTCGATAAGCCACGCAACCTGGCAAAGAGCGTAACGGTGGAGTGATGCTTGATTGGTTCGGTGACTAGAGCGAATAAAGTCCGTCGGAGTCTGACAAGAGAGAAGGGGCCTCAGGTCCCTTCTTCTTTGCTCTGTCGTATCAATTCTTCAGATGCTCGCTTTTTTGCCAAAGTGAGCAGTCATGCCTTTGTGCTAGCATGACGGCTATCGGTCATGAGTAGTCATGTAGATCCAGACCGCAAACAGTCAGCTCGGTCAGCCCGTTATCTGTAGCTACGCTGACAATTTTTCCGAGTACGGATCGAGCTTGCTCGGGTTCATTCGATTTGCAATCGACTCAACGATCAGGGAGTGAAAGCTATGGGCAAAATCAACATTCCTCGAGGTGAGCGGGATGCGCTGAAAGCGGTTGATATCCGCATGCTAGGCAAGCTCATCGAGCAGTGCCTGCAGGAGGAGAATCCGCATGCGTTGCAAACGCTCCGGCTCGAGAGTTGCGGAACGTACGTGGCTGCAGGGCTTCGACATTAAGAGAAGGCGTTGACGGAATACGGCAAGGCGAAAGCAGCAAAGAAGCGTGATGAGGCGAAGTATGATGCCCGTCGCGCTGGCAGCGATCTGGTGTATGCGGTCCAACAGATGAAGAACAGGGTCGAAGTGGAAGAGAAGGAGGGGTTACTCTTCTACATCGACGACCTGATCGTGCCGCCCTTTCGTTTCAGCGAACGGGTGACTGCACGAGTGAGCTATCGTTGGCGCCAAGCAATCGATAATGAATGGGTAGCTGGAAGTATCACCTTTTCCCACGATGTCGATATGCGTGGCGACTACACCATGCCACTGTCGAGACAGAGGCCTAGCGCTGCTAAATGTGAGCAGGATCGACAGGGAAAGCTATATCGCGAATGGGAGCACTTGATGAAGTTGGGACTCTATTCGGTCAGGGATTATTTCCGAGAGGGAGGAAACGGAGCGGCTATTCCGCAAACGTTTCATGCAAAAGCTGATCCTTACACGCGAGGGCTGAATAACTTCAGTACCAAGTTCTGGATTGATCGGTCTTGATCCGAAGGTCTGCTGAGGGAGTTGTTCGGGCCTTTTGCGGGTGAGGACAGGTTGTCAGTCGAAACCGCCTTTCATCCCTCACTTCAGTCATGAATGTCCGATCTAAGATGATTTGATACTAGTTTTTACCTTCCTTGTCGTGGCTGTTTGAGGTGAGATTAAGATCGCCTGTATTGCGTATTTTTTCTATGTAAGTGAAAAATCGAAGACATTTTTGCTGCCGAATAACTTGGAAAGGCATTGGATCGCTGTATCTGAGAGCTCCTGCGTAAATAGCACGGCTAGCCGTTTCTTTGGTCGGGAACAGGCGACGTAGAAGAGGTTGCGCCACCTTTCATATGCGGACCGGTCAGCAGGGATGTCTCCGGGATTCGCCAGGTACTCGAGCAGCTTGTTGAAGTCGTATTTGTTCCACCCCCGACCGGCGACAACGATCACGTTCTCGAACTCCGCCCCCTTGACCCCGTGCTTCGTCGAGAACAGTGTGTGTTCGTCCACGAATTGTGAGAGTGCAATAACTTCCGTGTAATTGATCGAGAGGAGTTGCTTCAAGCGTGCTTTGGAACCAGACTCCTCTGCTTCACCCGCTTCCATCCACTCCCGCAATTCCTTTTCCCTCTGCAGAATCGAATCTGGTAAACGAGGGCGCCCTGTCGCCTTCAGGTGGTCTATTACTTTCCTGATGGTTGCCTCCTGGCGGAGCCGCAGCAATGTCGACATGTCGCGAGCCCATTCGAGCTTGTCTTTCGCCCGGCGTATCTGCGGGATCTTCATTCCTAAAACCCGGAACATTTCGCCGAAGCGCTTGCCTTCGTACGCAACAGCCATGGGCTCCACTACCTCCAACAAGAACTTGATGAGGCTGTCTTCCTTCTTGGCGTAGGAATTGTTGAATCCCGAAAACGCCTTCGCGATACCCCTGTAGCCTTGCTCGGAGGCGAGCACCCCGTGGGTGAGCATGAGTATTTTGGTCTGGCCCGACGACATGTCCCAGCCGTCGGCTTCCAGTTTTCTACGCAGTGCTTCGAGGTAAGCATGGGCTGTCTCTTCAGGGAGATCGCCCTTCCAATGTCCCCCGCCCTTTCCGTCCCGCCGTGCCCCTTTCCACGAATTCGTGTGATAGGCTGCAACCTCTCCTTCCGCGTCGGGGTCTGAAAAGGCTTGTGGCAGCTCGGGACGCATCTTATTAAGAACCTCAATTACTGGTGGCGCTGAGCGGAAGTTTGATTTCTGTTCGACTTTCGTCAACGCATCGTCGGTGATCCGGCCACAAGTGTCCTCCTCTCCGTAGATCTGCTGCCAATTGTCTCCGAAGAATCCAATCAGAGGCCCCTCGCCCTTCCTGACGCAGTTGTCAATGATAGAGCTGACGAACTGCCTGTTAGTGTCTTGATACTCGTCGATAAAAATGACGGGGTACCTAGAAACAAGCAGCTTCCGGAACTTCGGCTGATCCATTAGCCCAACCATTAGTAGCAGCACATCGTCATGGTGAAGCGAAACTTTTGGATATTCCTTTCGGGCGGAGGCAAAGCCAAGCTCGTATTCAATTTCTCTCCCGGCCAGGCCGCCAGCTTCGTCCAGCCTTTCCTGCCATTTTGGCAGTTTGGGTAGCTCCTTGCGTAGAAACACTTGGAAGCTCTTAATCAGCGACCAACAGAATGCGTGGATAGTCGCCGAAAAGACCGCCGGGTGACCATCCGTGCGAGAGGTGATCTCTTCACTTGCGACGTTTGTGTAGGTGATACAGGCGATCCGTTTACCCCGGCGAACGAATTCGTCCCCCTTTTTTCCTATCAGGTAGCGCAACGCCATCACAAGCGAGTGGGTTTTTCCCGAACCGGCGCCCGCCTCGAGGATGAAGCTCTTCCCGCCGTCCAAGCATTCATAAATCTCGTTTAAGGACTTGCGCGCCGCCTCGACGGCAGGATTTTCGGCAACCACGTTAGTTTCCATGAGAACCCGCCTCAACTGCTTGTACTGCCGCTTGGCCGGCCTTCGAACCGCTGGCTTCTGTTGTCGTCTTCGCGAGCCAGATGAGCCCCTCGCGTATATAATGTGGAACCGCCCAGTCGGTATCGCGGATGGCATGCTTGAGTGCGAATTCCGACTTCTTTGCCTTCGCTGCCTTATCCCAAGCCGACTTTTCTAAATCGGCGGCATTCAGCGAGAATTTGGCAGCATTGGCGAGCATGAAAGCACCCTCCAGGCTGCGCCCGCATGCAGGACCGCCCGGCTCCGGAACCTGGTAGGCTATCCGCCGAACACCCTTGATCTTGTCAGCTTCTATTTTCTCCAATAGCTCTTGAGGAGAAATTGCGCCTACGTCGAACCAGGCCTTGATGCTGGCATTGCTTGTTCCTGCTCCCTTGGAAACCACACAAGCCTCGCTGGCCGCATCTACCGAGTCCAGGTCCGTGATAATGAGCGCGGGTAGTTCTAGGAAATCGAGCAACCGGAAAAATATGTGCGAGTAGGCTCCACCGACCTCCAGCACGCTGATGTACTGGCTTTCTAGCTTCTCCGCGTCGGCCAGGACGGCATCAACTTTCCCGATCATAACGGGGAGCAGTAGGCGCTCGGACGTGCCCTCAATGAGGATGACCTTATCTGCGAACAGGAGGTCGCAGCGGGTCAGCGTCATGTATTGGTGGAGGAATTCGTTGTCCTTGTTCTCGCGGTCTCCGAAGTTGAGCTTGAGGTCCTTGACCTTCGTGCGGGAGGAGCCAGCCACGTCTGAATCTGGCATCGCCAGGAAATACCGAATGGAATTGAATTCCGCTTTGTTTGCCATGTGCGACGAATGGGTCGTCACAACGAATTGCACGGGCCACGGCTGCCCGTCGCCGTATCTGTCTGCGAACAACTTGGCAATTACTTCCAGCTTGCTGACGAAAACCTCCTGCATCTGGGGATGCAGGTGTGCCTCCGGCTCTTCAATGAACATCAGGTGCATGCCGGGTTCGCTGCCTCGGGCCTTGAAGGATTTAAATGCCTCGAACAGTTTGAGCAGGATGTAAATCAGGTTGCGGGTACCGAGGCCGTTGTAAGCCTCTGGCAGGCTAATGCCATTGGCGCCGGCGTAGCGGATTTTCGTATGGTTCCGGAGCAGGAGGCCTACATCGAGACTGGTCTCAGTCTGAATATTTGGGTCGGGAAACCTGTATCCAAAGAGATTGAGTGCTGGCAGGAGGTTGGTGAGCTGTCCGTTAAAGCTCTTGTCGATGCTTTCCTGGACGTTTTTGACCCCTTCTTTGAGTGTGTTGACGGTCTGCTGGTCTGCCTCTCGGGAATTCTCTTGGCCTGCCGATTCAAACAAGGCGCTCAGGATCCTGCTCAGGGAGTCGTTTTCCTTATGGGTGATATCGTCGATTCCACGTTGGGCTGAGACGAGATCCCCTTGGATGAGTTCCCGGAGCTTTGCCCATTCCAAAGGCCGCTCATTAGTCGGGTCGTTCGGATCCCTCGCGAAAACCTTGCACGAATAGTGCTTTGGGACCAACTCTTTCATTTTCTGAAGCAATATCGCCTTTTGCAGGGCCTCATCTGCCTCATTGTCCACCTCGATCTCGCCGAGGAATACCTTTAGCTTTCCGTCGCCAAGCTGGTAGCAAATATCAACGCACGCTTCCTCACAATCGGGATCCAGATCAACGATAAAGTCCGAGAGCGGGCCAAAGCTTGCCGCCGCTTTGTCATAGCCTACTGTGAGCGTTACCTCAATAGAGGGCAGGGCCGTTCGCACGTCGGTATCCTTCCGCTTCTGCCGCACCATTTGGAGTGCATCCCAAAATCCTGAATGTGCCGCAAGCGAAAAGTCCTCAAGGCTGAATCCGGCAGCCTTTTCTGAGAGTAGTCTCCTGAAAAGTTCGGCAAGCGACGTTTTGCCACTGTTGTTTCTGCCGACGATCAATGTCATGTGCTCGTCAAGGCATAGTTCAGTGTTCTTCAGTAAGCGAAAATTCTTTACCTGTACCTTTTTAATTCGCATGATAATTTTCGTTTGGAGGCTTGATGCGAAGTTGGCTGAATAAAACAAATAAATTTTTTGTCGATCACGAAACACATCGATTATCGGTGTCTCCGAATCGACGGACGTGCGCCAACGCCCAGTCGAGCGAAGCCACTTGTAGCCTTAGCACGCGGTCTCCTTATTCCACAGTAGACAACGCGGTGAGCTCAATGCAGTTATTGGGTGGTCTCGGGGGCTCCCAGGATCCTAGTGCGTATCAATAATCTATGTCTCAATTATGACCCTGTGCTTGGATGGCCCGCAAGCCATATTGCCAGGCGGGAACTGAACCGCCCCGGCTTTGATGGAGGCTGGTTGGTTAAAGTCAGGCCAGAATAACGGCCTGATCGGCGAGTTGCCTGTAGTAGCTTGCCTAAGCTTCTGCAGGCGGGATATAACCAATGGGTTCGAGCAACCTGTGATGGTTAAACCAGGACACCCATTCCAAGGTCGCCAGCTCCACTGACTCCTTGGTTTTCCAGGGGGCTCGTCGGTGGATCATCTCGGCCTTGTACAAGCCATTTATTGTTTCCGCCAAGGCGTTGTCGTAGCTA